>JBGTAU010000301.1:0-5680 GCA_041749675.1 Rhizobiaceae bacterium
GGCGGAATTGCAATTGCAGCAACCGCATGTTGCTCGCATGGAAACACGTCCGGCAAACGTTGAGGGCCAAGGCGAAATACGCCAACGCGACCTCGTCAAGAATGCGCTTCGTATGCGACCTGATCGCGTAATTCTCGGCGAAGTGCGCGGGGAAGAAGCGTTTGATATGTTGCAAGCCATGAACACCGGCCATGAAGGTTCTATGGCAACCATCCACGCCAATACACCGCGCGATTCATTGGCTCGCCTTGAGCAAATGCTGGGCATGACCGGGATGCCGATGACAGTGCAATCCATTCGCAGTCAGATCGCTTCTGCGATTGGTTTGATTGTGCAGCTCACGCGCATGGCGGATGGAAAACGTAAAGTAACGTCCATAGCAGAGATCACTGGCATGGAAGGCGATATCATTCAGAGCCAAGAATTGTTCAAATTCGTGCGTACTGCAACACTTGATGATGGTTCAATTGTTGGCCACTTCGAGGCAACTGGTGTCCGTCCGCGCTTTCTTGATCATTTGAAAGCCATGGGTATTGAGTTTCCAGGCTCCTATTTTGAACCTGGCAAGCCAAAGGGCGTATGATGTTTTCCGGGGTCAATTCGCTTTATATCGTCTATGCGGGTGCTGCACTCTTCAGCATCATTATAGTGGAAGCTATCTATCTTTTGATGGCTCAAAAGGCGGATCAGCGCAAAGCCGTTAATCGGCGCATGACTATCAAGAAGACGGCAGTTACGCAGCAGGATGTACTCATTCAGTTGCGTAAAGAGCGTGGTCTTGATCAAGGTCGCTTTTCGATATTCAGCCTAAAATCACTGCGCGTTTTACGTACCCAATCGGGCTTGCGGATGCCGTTGCCAAAATTTTTAGGTATCACATCGTTTATTGCGCTGGGTATTTCGGCAACCTACGCCATTAAGACTGGCGCCAATTTGAATGCTGCATTGCTGTTTCCAGCGCTCACTTTGGCATTGCCATTTTTGACGCTGCGCCGCATGCGTAAGCGTCGTCATAAATTGTTCGGCATTCAACTTCCTGAGGCCTTGGACCTGATGACACGCGGCTTGCGGGCAGGGCATCCTGTGCCTGTCGCGTTGATGATGGTTGGCCGTGAGATGCCGGATCCGATTGGGTCCGAGTTCGGTTTGGTCGCAGACGAAATTACGTATGGTTCAGACATGATCACGGCATTGAAAGCCATGTATGATCGTGTCGGTCAGGAAGACATGCCGCTGTTTATTACCGCTGTTTCAATCCAATCGACGACTGGCGGTAACTTGCGCGAAATCTTGGACGGGCTGTCTAATGTTATTCGTGAGCGCGGTAAATTGCGCCGCAAGATTAGAGCGATTTCATCGGAAGGTCGCGCGTCAGCGATGATTTTGACCGCCGTGCCGTGCCTGTTGATGGGCGTTCTGTTGGTATTCGTACCGGACTATTACGGCGATGCTTGGCAGTATGACATGACATGGTATCTCATTGGTGGTGGTGTGTTCTGGCTCGGCCTCGGCAACATTATTATGGCCAAAATGGCAAACTTTAGGTTCTGATGATGCAAAGCTTCGCCGCGCTCTATGTCCAATACATGCCAACCTCCATGTTCCCGATCGTGGCGGGCATGTTGGTGACAGGCCTCACCATGGTCACTTATTTCGTCTTCGCTGGGCGCACTCAGCGTACTGAAGTGCGCAATCGTCTGAATGTTGTTCAGCTCGATAGCCCAAGCGACAATGCCGATGTGAAGAAGGTCAAAAAAGAAGCGGTCTTGAAAGAAAAGACGCTGAAAAAGGCCGAAGAATTCTATGCCAAAGGCGATCCTGAATCGGTGATACGCCTTCGCATGCAACTCATTCAAGCGGGCTATATGAACCCTGGTGCGCCGGGATTCTTCTTTGCTGCGCGGTTCATATTTGTCGTAGTATTTGCGTTGCTGGCATTCATTGGCCTCAAAGTGTTTGCCACCCATGTTGTCGGCAATCGGTTCTGGATGTCGCTGATGATGGCGGCTGCCTTTGGCTATGTGTTGCCGACGCTTTGGGTGGCCTATCGTCGCCGGGAGAAAATGCGCGAGTATCGTAATGGCTTTCCAGATTTCCTTGATCTCATGATTGTCTGTTCCGATGCGGGCATGAGCATGGACGCTGCCATTGAGCGCGTGTCGCGAGAGATTGAGAAAAGCTATCCTTCGCTCAGCCAGAACTTGTCGCTGTTGTCTATTGAACTTCGGGCGGGTCGTGTTTCTAATGATGCTATGAAGTCACTTGGTGAGCGTATGGGTCTTGATGAAGTTCGCTCGTTTGCGACCCTTATTCAACAGTCGCGCGAACTTGGTACCAGTTTATCGGGCGCGCTGCGCGTATTTTCGGATGAGATGCGCCACAAACGCATGTCAAAAGCGGAAGAAAAAGCCCATTCGCTACCGGCGAAAATGTCGGTGCCTGTGACCATGTGCATTTTGCCAGTGGTGTTGCTGATTGCGGTTATTCCGATTATCGCCAAGATGATGAACGCTGAATAAACTTCTCAGTCACAATTTATTATCCAATAAAATCAAAGCAGTTCGAGTCACTTTGCATTAACGACGTCTGTTGGGCAGCCTTTAAGGGGTCAGCGCTAAAGTGAACCTATCAAACGAACCCGGAAAACGGGCGTGGGCTAGGGGAAGCGATAAATGAAAATGATCCGCATGGCGATGATCGCCACGAGCTTGTTTCTGGTTGGCTGCCAGACAACGAAAGTGGACAATACAGAAACCACATCGATTGGCGCGGTCGAGCTTAATCCAACGACTGAATTGGAAATGGGCAAGCAGCAATTCTTGGATGCCAATTATGGTCTTGCAGAAAAGCATTTCCGCAAAGCTGTTGAAAAAGACCCAAGCGATGCAGAAGCGCTGATGGGCCTTGCCGCTTCTTATGATCAACTTGGACGGTTTGACTTTGCTGAGCGTGCTTACAAAGAATTGTTCAAAGTGGCTGGCCGCGCACCGCAAGTGGTTTCTAACTACGGTTATTCGAAGCTGTTGCAGGGCAACAAAAAAGAAGCCCGCAAGCTGTTCAATGAAGCAGCGAAATCAATGCCGGGCAATCAAAAGATTGCGGCCAACAAAAAACTCGCTGTCTAGTCCAATATACACACTTGTGAAATAAAGGTGCGCGCCCTGAACAGGGTGCGCATTTTTTTAACTCGCCAATTGCTCAAGCGGTGGGCAAGAACAGATAAGATTTCGGTCACCATAAACATTGTCGATACGCGCGACTGGTGGCCAGTATTTGGCAGTACCCGATGAATGGTCATTCATCATCGCTGCTTGGCTACGCGGGTAAGCGTGCGCCCATTCATCGCCCATCACTTCGCTCGCAGTATGAGGCGCATTGATCAGCGGATTGTCATCACGGGGCAAAGCGCCCGCACTCACTTGAGCGATTTCGCCAGCAATGGAAATCATCGCATCGCAAAAACGGTCAAGTTCGATTTTCGGCTCGCTTTCGGTTGGTTCGACCATCAAAGTTCCGGCCACCGGCCATGACATCGTTGGGGCATGGAAGCCGTAGTCGATCAATCGCTTGGCGACATCCTCAACGACAATGCCAGAACTTTCCTTGAACGGGCGAATATCAAAAATGCACTCGTGCGCTACCCGCCCTTTGCTGCCTTTGAACAGCACTGGAAAATAGCCTTCCAAACGTTTGGCGATATAATTTGCCGACAGAATGGCATTTTCAGAAGCGGCTTTTACGCCGTCTGGCCCGAGCATACGAATATACATCCACGAGATAACCAATATCGACGCGCTGCCCCACGGGGCTCCCGATACGGCTTTGCGACTATTGCGCGTGATGTGACCGGGTAGAAATTTTTTCAAATGGGCTGCCACGCCAATCGGACCGACACCCGGCCCGCCGCCACCGTGCGGAATGGCAAAGGTTTTGTGCAAATTCATGTGGCATACATCTGCGCCAATGTCGCCGGGGCGGGCGAGCCCAACCAAGGCATTTAGGTTCGCTCCGTCGAGATAAACTTGGCCGCCGCGATTATGAATTTCGGCGCAGATATCCTTGATGCTTTCCTCAAAAACGCCGTGCGTTGATGGGTAGGTGATCATAAGAGCCGCCAAGCGATCTGCGTATTGATCGGCTTTGGCTTTCAAATCATTGACGTCAACATCGCCTGATTCAGTGCACTTTGTGACGATGACTTCAAATCCCGCCATCGCCGCGCTGGCTGGATTGGTGCCGTGCGCCGACGAGGGGATGAGGCATATGTTGCGATGGGATTGACCGCGCGATGCGTGGTACGCGCGGATAGCCAATAGTCCTGCATATTCGCCTTGGCTACCGGCGTTAGGCTGAAGCGAGACCGCAGCAAAGCCAGTAATTTCGCACAGCCAATGCTCCAATTCCGCAATCATTTCGCGGATACCCTTGGTATATTTATCGGGCGCAAAAGGATGCAATGCCGAAATGGAGGGCGAGGTTACGGGCATCATTTCGGCGGCTGCATTGAGTTTCATCGTGCAAGAACCGAGTGGGATCATGGTGCGGTCAAGCGCCAAATCCATATCTGCCAATCGCCGTAGAAACCGCATCATTTGCGTTTCCGAACGGTTTTCGTGGAAGACCGGCTGTGACATGAAAGAGCCAGATCGCGCTTTGGGAAGATTGGACGTTGGCTCCGATTCCAAGCTGGACGCGCCGAACAATTCAGCCAGTTCAAACGCATCGACTTCAGTCGATGTCTCATCAAAGCTGACGGCAACTCGATCTTTATCTAAAACGCGAATGAACCGGCCGGAGCGTTCAGCCGCAGCGGCGATAGCGCTGGCTTTGCCGTCGATTTTAACCGTGATGGTATCGAAAAACGCTGCCTTTGAAACATCATGGCCCGCTGACTTCACCGCGCTTGCAAAACGACTTGTCAGTTCATGGATTTGATTTGCAATGGCGGTTAGCCCTTCTGGCCCATGCCAAATGCCATAGCTTGCTGCCATGTTGGCAAGAAGGGCTTGCGCGGTGCAAATGTTTGACGTGGCCTTGTCGCGGCGGATATGTTGCTCGCGGGTTTGTAGCGCGAGGCGGTATCCGCTCTTGCCTTTGGCATCGACGGATTGGCCGACGAGCCGACCCGGCATTAAGCGCGTCAGTTCGTTTGAGACGGCGAGATATGCTGCGTGTGGCCCGCCAAAGCCCATCGGCACGCCAAAGCGCTGCATGGAACCAACGGCAATTTCTGCGCCCCAATTTGAAGGCGGCTCGGTGAGTACCAAGGCGAGCGGATCGCAGACTGCAATGACGACTGCGCCACTTGATTTCGCGGCTTTGATTTCCTTGGAATAGTCACCGTAAACGCCAAACGTATCTGGCCATGGCACAATCAGTGCGGCGGTGTCTTGGTCGATGCCTTCGCAGTCGATTGTCAGTCCTAATGGTTCCGCGCGTGTTTGGATTACGTCGGTCACTTGAGGATGCAACGCGCCGGCGATGACGATTTTGTTGCGCTCGCCCTTGTGGTGGCGAACTGCAATGCCAATGGCCTCGGCGGCGGCTGTTGCCTCATCGAGCAGAGAAGCGGAAGCGACATCTAAGCCTGTCAATTCGCAGACCAGCGTTTGGAAGTGAAACAAAAGTTCCAAACGGCCTTGGCTGATTTCCGCTTGGTATGGCGTGTAGGCGGTGTACC
>JBGTAU010000302.1:0-4534 GCA_041749675.1 Rhizobiaceae bacterium
GCTGCTTCCTTCGTAACTGGCAAGGATTCAACTGTTGCTGATAAAGTAGGCTTCGCGCTTGCTCCAGACAACGGCCTTGGCAAACGTGGTAACTGGCTGTGGGCTTGGTCGCTCGCAATTCCAGCTGGCACACAAAAAGAAGAAGCCGCGCAGAAGTTCGTATCTTGGGCAACGTCCAAGCACTACACAGAACTCGTCGCTTCCAAAGAAGGTTGGGCTAATGTTCCTCCAGGCACACGTACATCCTTGTACGCAAACCCAGAGTACCAAAAGGTCCCATTTGCTAAAATGACTTTGGACTCAATCAATTCTGCTGATCCAAAGAACCCAACTGTAAAGCCAGTTCCTTATGTTGGCGTTCAGTTCGCTGCTATTCCTGAATTTGCAGGCTTGGCAACCAAAGTTGGCGAAATCTTCTCGGCGGCTTTGGCTGGCGAAAAGACCGCGGATGCTGCTCTTGCTGAAGCGCAAGAAGAGTCAGTTCGCGTTATGACTAAAGCTGGTTACATTAAGTAACTGTTCCTCCCGGAACGCTTGGCTGCCCGACGAAAGTTGGGCAGCCTCCAACGGGGCCAAAATTCAAAAATTTATCTCAATGAATGGGTGATCATCATGGCCACACAGCAGACCCGCTTGCTTGGAAAATTCGCCGTTGCGCCATCAGTCGTTGCGCTATTTCTGTGGATGATTGTACCACTGGCAATGACGATCTATTTCTCGTTCCTGCGCTACAACCTGCTTGACCCAACGACCACTGGCTTTGCCGGTTTAGAAAACTACAGTTACTTCATGACGGATTCCTCCTTTTACAAGGCGATGGGAAACTCACTGAAGCTGGTTGGTTGGGTGCTCGGTATTTCTGTCGTGTTTGGGACGCTTTTTGCGCTTCTCTTAGACAAAGCTTTTTATGGACAAGGTATTGTGCGCATCATGATGATCGCGCCGTTTCTCGTCATGCCAACTGTGAGCGCGCTTGTTTGGAAAAACATGATGATGAACCCAGTAAACGGGTTCTTTGCCTTCATAGCCAAGACCTTCGGCTTGCAGCCGATTGATTGGTTCGCACATTATCCAATGACTGCCGTTATCATTATGGTGTCGTGGCAATGGGTTCCGTTCGCGACTCTGATTTTGTTGACATCATTGCAATCTCTTGATGGTGAACAAAAAGAAGCTGCCGAGATGGATGGCGCACCACCGCTTTCATTCTTCTGGTATATTGTTTTGCCACACCTTATTCGCCCGATGACCGTCGTCATCCTGATTGAAACGATTTTCTTGCTGAACGTTTACGCAGAAATCTACGTCACCAGCACTGGCGGGCGAGCAGGCAATCTCCCATTCCTCGTCTACCAATATGGTCTTGTTCAAAACGATATTGGTGGCGCATCCGCCGGCGGCATTATTGCAGTCATCCTCGCAAACATAGTGGCCTTCTTCTTGATGAAGATGATTGGCAAGAACCTGGACGCTTGATCATGGCACGCAAAGAAACTACTCAAAGCAAAATCATTGTCACTATCTTGGCTTGGTCCATTGGCCTACTCGTCTTCTTCCCAATATTGTGGACGGTATTGACCAGTTTCAAAACCGAAGGTGATGCGATCAATATTGCCACCTTCTTCTCCACCGGATGGACAACTGAGAGTTATGGCGTCGTTCAAGAACGATCACGCTATTTCGGCTTCTTCTGGAACTCTGTGGCACTCGCTATAGGCTCAACTTTGTTTGCCTTGCTCATTGCTATTCCGTCCGCGTGGGCCATGGCCTTCGCGCCGGGTAAAAAGACCAAGGATCTTTTGATGTGGATGCTCTCCACCAAAATGATGCCGCCGGTCGGCGCATTGATCCCAATCTATCTTATTTTCCGCGATTGGGGCTTACTCGACACACGCGTCGGCATAATCACTGTCTTAATGCTACTCAACCTGCCGATTATCATCTGGATGCTATACACTTACTTCAAGCAAATCCCAGGTGAAATCCTCGAAGCATCCCGCATGGATGGCGCGTCTCTCGGCAAAGAACTCTTGTATGTTCTCACCCCAATGGCGCTCCCCGGCATTGCATCAACACTGCTCTTGAACATCATTCTGGCTTGGAACGAAGCATTTTGGACATTGGCACTCACAACCAAAGACGCAGCGCCACTGACACAATTCATTGCCTCCTATTCCAGCCCTGAAGGTCTGTTCTGGGCCAAACTATCAGCGGCATCAACCATGGCCATTGCACCCATTCTCGTGCTCGGCTGGTTTGCACAAAAACAACTTGTCCGTGGACTTACATTTGGAGCGGTGAAATAAAATGGGAACGATTTCTCTTATCAATGCACGCAAAGCCTTTGGTGACACGGTCATCATTCCAGGTGCCAATCTCGACATCAAGAACGGCGAGTTCGTTGTATTTGTTGGACCATCAGGCTGCGGAAAATCAACGCTACTGCGCATGATTGCAGGTCTCGAAGATCTGACCGCCGGTGCTATTCACATCGACGGCAAAGATATGACCGACGAAGCGCCATCAAAGCGCGGCCTGTCGATGGTGTTCCAGTCCTACGCGCTTTATCCGCACATGACGGTGCGCAATAACATCTCGTTCGGACTTAAAATGGCAGGCATGCCAAAGGACGAGATTGACGCGAAGGTCAAAAAGGCCGCTGCAACACTCAACCTGACAGACTATTTGGATCGCCGACCTGGCCAACTTTCAGGCGGCCAGCGCCAGCGCGTCGCCATTGGTCGCGCCATCGTGCGCAACCCGGAAGGCTTCTTGTTTGACGAGCCCTTGTCCAACCTAGATGCCGCGCTGCGCGTAAACATGCGCCTTGAAATCATGCAAATGCACCAAGATCTTGGTGCGACAATGATCTACGTGACGCATGATCAGGTCGAGGCCATGACCATGGCGGACCGCATCGTGGTTCTCAATCGCGGCAACATTGAACAGGTTGGCTCTCCGCTTGATCTGTATAATCATCCAGATTCTTTGTTCGTTGCCGGCTTTATCGGCTCACCAAAGATGAACCTAATTTCAGGCGCACCGGCAGATAAATACAAAGCCACTACAATCGGCATTCGTCCCGAACATCTGGCGATTTCTGAAAAGTCTGGCGATTGGGAAGCCAAGATTAGATTGGCAGAACATTTGGGTTCCGACACGTTCCTGCACGTGGACGCAGGTCCATGCGGCATGATGACGGTGCGCGCTGATGGTGAATTTACAGTTACGCCCGGTGCCAAAATATTCTTAACGCCGGATGCCAAGCGCATTCACCGTTTTGATGCTCAAGGCAAGGCGATACGCTAATGCGCCTAAAAGGTAAGTGTGCTCTCATTACCGGTGCGGCCAGGGGTATTGGCCGCGCGTACGCCGAGCGTTTTGTCGAAGAAGGCGCACGCGTTGCTATTGCAGATATTAATCTCAGCGCAGCGCAGAAAACCGCCGAAGAAATGGGTGAAAACGCCATTGCTGTGCAGATGGATGTCAGTTCCCGTGACTCTATACGCGCCGCAGTGGAGGCGGTTTGTGAACGGTTTGGCGGCATTGATATTTTGATCAACAATGCGGCGCTTTTTGATTTGGCTCCCATCGTTGAGATCACCGAAGCAAGCTATAATAAGCTGTTCAACGTCAATGTTTTCGGCACACTTTTTACCATGCAAGCCGTGGCAGAAAAGATGATCGCACAAGGACGCGGCGGCAAAATTATCAACATGGCCAGCCAAGCAGGACGACGCGGCGAAGCATTAGTCGGCGTTTATTGCGCGACCAAAGCAGCTGTGATCAGTCTAACGCAATCCGCAGGTTTGAATCTCATTGAACATGGCATCAACGTCAATGCAATTGCCCCCGGTGTGGTCGACGGCGAGCATTGGGACCATGTAGACGCACTCTTTGCCAAGTACGAAAACCGGCCACTGGGCGAGAAGAAGAAAATCGTTGGAGAAAGCGTCCCATTTGGGCGCATGGGCACAGCAGACGATTTGGTCGGCATGGCGGTTTTTCTCGCCAGCCAAGAAAGCAATTATGTCGTCTCACAAACCTATAATGTGGATGGCGGTCAATGGATGAGCTAACATGACAACTCAACTGAGTGCTGCCACCATCAACCAATTGGGTTCAAAAATTGGCGTGCCGTCTTATCGACGCGACCAATTGACCGCTGGTATTTTGCACATCGGCGTTGGCAATTTCCACCGCTCTCATCAAGCAGTCTATCTCGATGAATTGTTTGACAAAGGCCAAGGCCATGAATGGGCCTTGGTTGGCGCTGGTGTACGAGAAGCCGATGAAGTGATGCGCCAAAAGCTATTGTCGCAAGATCTTTACACCACAGTTGTTGAGCAAGAAGCCGATCACAGCAGTGCGCGCGTAACAGGCTCTATGATTGACTACATTAAGCCGGGCGACAACCAAGCACTAATCAATCGTTTGGCAGATCCGACGATCCGCATTGTCTCTTTGACGATCACAGAAGGCGGTTACTATATCGACTCGTCCACTGGACTGTTTGATGTGGCCCATCCTGATA
>JBGTAU010000303.1:0-10654 GCA_041749675.1 Rhizobiaceae bacterium
TCTCCGTCAGCGGAAGGGCAGGGGCAACTGTAATAGAATCGCCCGTATGCACGCCCATGGGGTCAATATTCTCAATCGAACAAATAATGATGCAGTTGTCGTTGCGGTCGCGCACAACTTCCATCTCATATTCTTTCCAGCCGAGCACGGATTCTTCGATCAGCACTTCGGTGGTCGGCGAGGCATCAAGACCGGATGTGATGATCTCAAAAAATTCTGCACTGTTGTAAGCAATGCCGCCGCCGGTGCCGCCCATGGTGAAGGACGGGCGAATGATCGCGGGCAGGCCAACGAATTGCATCGCTTGCGCCGCCAGCGCCATCGCATGGCCCATGTATTTTTGCTTGCGGTCGCTCTCGCCGAGCTGCCATTCGGTTTCCAGCTTATCCAGTTCGATATCGAGCTGCGCACCAGAAAACTGGGTCTTCATTTCTTCGCGCTTGGCTTTGTGAATTTTGCGGTCGAGGTCTTTCACTTCGGTCGCGTTGGCCAGCATTGATTTTGGTGTTTCCAAACCAATGCGCTTCATCGCTTCGCGGAACAGCGCGCGGTCTTCGGCCATATCGATGGCTTCCGCGTTCGCGCCGATCATCTCAACATTATAGCGCTCCAGAACGCCCATGCGGCGCAGCGACAGCGCGGTGTTGAGCGCGGTCTGCCCGCCCATGGTGGGCAGCAGCGCATCGGGCCGCTCTTTGGCGATAATCTTGGCGACAACTTCCGGCGTGATCGGCTCAATATAAGTGGCGTCTGCCAATTCAGGATCGGTCATGATGGTGGCCGGATTGGAGTTGACGAGGATAACGCGGTAGCCTTCTTCCTTCAGCGCCTTACAGGCCTGCGTACCCGAATAATCAAACTCGCACGCTTGACCAATAATGATCGGGCCAGCGCCGATGATCAGGATGGATTTGATGTCTGTCCGCTTTGGCATGGCACTCTCTTATCGTTTCAGCTTATGGCAATGTCCCGCACCGGTGGGAGGTCCGGTCGGGCTGCACAAATTTCTCTAGGGCTAAGCGGGTGCTATAGGGGAAGCGGCGGATAAGGGGAAGTGCATAATGCGCTAAATCACAGCATCTTTGTTGCAAACTGAGTGTGCACCGGAAAAGGTATTGAAATTATACCTTTTTGGCATTATTATCGATAATGTTTGAATTTTATCCTGTAAAAAGCGCAGCGAATAAGAAAAAGCACGGGATTGATTTCGTGGAAGCGCAAGCGCTTTGGGACGATGAAGATCGTGTAGAGCAACTAGCGCGTAGCGAACTAGAGGAAAGACGGCTCACTGTGGGGCGCATAGGTGATTTGCTTTGGTGCGCAGTTTATACAATGAGAGGCGAACAACGGCGTTTGATTTCAGTGCGCCGAGCGCGGAAGGAAGAGGTGGAAGCTTATGAGCGAAACCAAGACAATAGGACGTGATATTTCGGTTGAAGAATTTGACGCGATGTTTGATCGCGGAGAAGACATTAGTGCGTATTTAGATTGGTCTACAGCCACCCGCCCTAATCTTGAAACCAAGCGGGTGAATGTGGATTTCCCTGTCTGGGTCGTTAATAGCCTTGATCGCGAGGCCAAACGGCTCGGTGTGACGCGGCAGGCATTGATCAAAATGTGGATTGCGCAGAAGCTGAGTTAGAGTATCGGATTTACTGATTGGAAATGGCTCACTTTACGTCGCCTGCTGAATGTTAGGTGAGCCAAGCTTTTAACTGTGCGGTTTTATCGCGGCTCACGGGGATTTCGACGTTGTCGATGGTGGTGATTGTGGTTCGACCATTTTTACCCGACCCTCGCAGCACTTTGACAATGCCTTCTCGCGCCACCCAATGTGAACGATGGACTTGGCAGCCTTCTAACGGATTAACCTCACGCATAGCGTCTGTTAGCCGCATGAGCACCATTTCGCGGCCTCGCGTTGTTACCACCAATACATAGTGGTCTTGCACCTCCAGCCGGATAATAGGTCCGCGTTTATCAGTGGGAAGACGATCAAGCAGCGCAGGTCTTGCAAGCAGCGCAGGTCTTGGCGCGATGCTGGGCTGATTGTCTGCTCGCGCGGCTGGATGGATAAAACTATTGGCGCTTGTTGCCGTTTCCTCATCGCTATTCATGGTCAGCCATACAATCAAGCACAGTGCCAGCGATACGGGTAGTGCCGTGGTGACATTTTCAACGTACTTTTCCATGTGCACGGGCACATTCATGATGGTGTGGTTTAGGCCGAGCACGACTGCGCCAATCGGTAAAGCGGCAACGCCAGCGCCGATCATCATGCGCACTAACGCATGGGCGATGTGATTTTTCAAAGCGAAATTGAAAAAATTGACCAAGAAAAGCGCGCTTCCCCAGCTCATGGCGTGGTTGCTCAGCCAATAGCCCAGCCGCGTTGCGAAGGGCAGGCGGTCGTAGGTGCCAAAAGGGCCGGTCACCGTAAAAAGTGCGACGACCACGCCAAAGATGATCCACAGTCGCGGGCGGGCGGCAATGTGCTGCAGTTGGCGAAGCGTGAGTTGCAGAACAGTCCCGTTCACGTATGTCTCCGCCAGGTTTGCGCATGTTTGGTTGTGTGGCTGCGCTCTCTATGGCGATTACATAGTCGTATTGCAACCAACGAGGCTCAGTTGCCTCAAATGATCTGGAGTCTGACTATGTCCTATAACAGCGCTTTCAAACCCACATTTGCAGCTGGTGTCATCAGCTGCGCGGCTGCTCCCGCAATGGCGCAAGCGGGCTCGCCTGATGTGTCAAACGTCATATCCCATACGCCGGTTTGGGTCTGGCCGCTGTTCGTGCTGCTGCTTATCATGGGCTGGATGCACAGCCGCGATCGCGTGGTGGCAAAGTTGCGCTTGCTGGTGCAGCCGCTGGTTTTTACTGGCATTGGTATAAGCAGTTTTCTAATCAATGGCGCATCTGCATTTGCGGCGACCGCCCTTTTAGTCATGATGGCCATCGGACTTATGGTCGGCCAAATGTTAGGCCGTCGCGATGGCGCGACCATTGATGCGGCGGGAAATGTGCATGTGCCGGGTGAGTGGATCTCAATGGCGCTGATTTTGATCATCTTCGCCTCGCGCTTTGCTGCTGGCGCGGCACAAGGCATTGCGCCTGCGATGGTTGGCAGCGCGCTCATCACCGTTCCGCTCGCTATGATATCAGGGTTCACCATCGGCCTAACCCTGATGCGCGCGCTGGTGCAAACAGGGTTGCGTCGGTGATGCGGTAGGAGCTTTCAATCTTACTCGACTGAAATTGCGCAATGGAAATTAAAGTCGCAGTCGTCAAACATTGAGGGTTCTGCAGCTAGATATAGCTGAGAACGTGCAAGTACCGAGGTTGGTCTTGGATTTAAAAATCCCGATCTCTGTAAATGTTGATATCACATCCCCCACACGCTTTCGTTACCACGGGGCCTGAAACTCCGCGTCCAACTCCTCCGTTTCCATGACAGTTCCGCAATCGTGCAGGGGCAGGGCAATGCCCACACACATTTGATCAAAGGGAGATTATCACATGAAAAATTCACTCATCCGCACAGCGTTGGCCGCCATGATTGCCGTTGGCACTGTCGCTTCGATTGCCGCGCCATCTTTCGCAAGCACCGTAACAGTCGGTGGCGCGCCGATGTTTTCTACCAAGAACATTGTTGAAAACGCTGTCAACTCAAAAGATCACACCACGCTTGTTGCCGCTGTGAAAGCTGCCGGTCTTGTCGATACTTTGGCGAGCAAAGGCCCGTTCACTGTTTTTGCGCCAGTCAACGCAGGTTTTGCCAAGTTGCCAGCCGGCACTGTTGAGACTCTGTTGAAGCCAGAAAATAAAGCGACCTTGACCAAGGTGCTCACCGCGCATGTGGTGGCAGGCAAACTGTCAGGCGCGACTTTGATGAAGCGCATCAAGGCCAATGGCGGCACATATAATTTCAAAGCCGTCAGCGGCGATGCATTGACAGCCACTGTGCGTAACGGCGCGATTGTGATCTTGGACGAAAGCGGCGGCGCTTCGAAGGTGACGATTGCAGATGTTAATCAATCCAATGGCGTGATCCATGTCGTTAACAAGGTGCTTTTGCCGAAGTAATTCGGTTTGCACTGTCGTTAATTGATCTGGTTACGACACGCTGGGAGCAGGCTGGGCTTTGGGGTCGGCCTGCTTTCGGCGTTTAAGTGCGCACGTGCGTATGGACCGCGCATTGCCTGTGGTCGGATAAAACCTGCAAAACCCTGCACTCGGCAATGCTGCCTTTGGAACATGTTTCGACCATGCGTTGGAGCTCATGTTTCAATGTTGTGAGCGCGGTGATTTTCAATTCAATGGTTTGGAGATTGCGCCGTGCGATGGAATCTGCTGCGTCGCATGACGCTTGTGGACTTGCTGTCATTGCAATGAGTGCCCGTATATCGTCCATTGAAAAACCAAGGTCGCGGGCGTGGCGCACAAAATTTAAACGCTCTAAATCAGCGTTGCTATAACTTCTTCGCCCACCATCAGTACGCGCGGCTTTGGCAAGTAGCCCGATCTCTTCGTAATACCGAACAGTCGGTATTTTAACGCCCGAAATGCGTGCAACTTTGCCAATTGTCATCACAGTCATTTTTCGCTTGCTCCTCTAGTTACTAGAGGAATTATACGTGTTGGATACGATGTCAAGTTTAACTGAGGAAGCTAAGTACATGAACGAACGACGCCGAATTCATGATCACGAACACGAAAATGTGCACGACGAAAGTCAATCACGCGCCACGGATACTGCGGCAGGTGGGAGTCTAGGCAACACTGTATTCGACGGCATGGACCCTACTTACCGCCGTCTTTTGATGATCGTGATTGCTATCAACGCGATCATGTTTTTTGTCGAAATTATAGCTGGGCATATGTCCAACTCAAAAGCGCTTCAAGCAGATGCGCTCGATTTCCTAGGCGACACATTGACGTATGGCCTTAGTCTCGCGGTTATCGGGATGCCGCTTAAAGTTCGATCAATGGCAGCACTTGGCAAAGGTATTTCACTGACCTTCATGGGTTTGTGGGTCATCAGTTCTACGGCTTGGGAAGTTTTAGTTTTGGGTGTGCCAAAAGCTGAATTGATGGGAAGCATCGGTTTGCTGGCATTTGCTGCCAATTTAGCCAGTGTTCTGCTTCTCGTGCGCTATAAAGATGGCGATGCGAACATAAGGTCCGTTTGGCTTTGTTCGCGCAATGACGCGATTGGTAATTTGATCGTGGTCGCTGCTGCGGCAATGGTTTGGCAAACACAGACAGCTTGGCCGGATCTAGTTGTGGCCGGCATTATGGGCGGTCTCTTCTTAAACTCTTCATTCCAAATCCTGCGTCAGTCTTGGCAAGAATACCGCACTGGTGAAGACTTGGGAGCGTTGACAGGGCATGGGCATAAGCATTGAAGAATGGCCACATAAATGTTTGAAACTATTCCAATAATTTGTTTTTCTATCATGGTACTTTATATGGCTTTTATGCAACGAAAGCTGGAATTGAGCGGTATTGAGGCGATGGTTTTGCGCACCGATGATAGCACGCAAGGCTGGCTTGGTCGCACCTTTAGACATTGCATTGCCGCCTATTTGGCCTTGGTACTGATCGATTACTTTGCTCCACAATGGATAGAAATGCACGTTGGCTCAGTGCCTATGTTCGACCATGAATTTGTCGCCGTGTTGGGCGCATTCCTGATGATTGTCGGAACTTGCGTTGTACTTTGGGGGCAATACTCCCTTGGATTAGCTTGGCGCATTGGCATAAAAGAGAATGATTCACCGACGTTTATTCAGACCGGCGCATTTCGTTGCTCTCGAAACCCTGTGTTTTCTGGCATCCTCGCGTCACGGCTGGCTACTCACTATTTAATTGTACGTTTCTTTCCGCGGCTTTGTTTGCCACGGTTTACATGGGGCTGCACGCTCAAGTGCGTGAGGAAGAAGACTACCTTCGGCGCAAGCTTGGAACGCAGTATGTTGCTTGGGCTGCAGCCACGCATCGGTGGTTTGGACGATCGGTTTCAGCAAATTGAATTTGTCTGTTGAACCGTTGTCGCTTTTCAAGCTATGTACCTAACTTGCAAATTCCACAATCCATGTGGCAGGAGACGTGAGCGTTATGAAATGGGAAGGGCGTCGCCAGAGCGACAATGTGGAAGATCAGCGTGATGGCAATTCCGGCGGCGGCGGTATTGGTCGCGGCGGCGGGTTTCGCGGTGGCTCAGGCATGCGCGTTGCGCGCGGCGGCGGGTTGTCAACGATCGTCATCTTGATAGTCATGTTCTTTGTGCTCAAAGCCTGCGGCATTGATGCAACCAGTATTTTGTCTGGTTCTGACGGTGGTTTGGGCGGTTCGTTTACCCAAGAAGAACAAGTGGCAACACCGCGCACACAAGCCTCAACTGACAAAATGACAGCGTTTGTCAAAACCGTTTTAGCTGAAACTGAAGACACTTGGACAGGTATTTTTGAAGCCAATGGTGAGCGTTATCCAGCGCCGACGATGGTTTTATTTGATGGCCAAGTACGCTCAGCCTGTGGCACAGCATCGTCTGCGTCTGGTCCGTTCTATTGCCCAGGCGATCAGAAAGTGTACATTGATCTAGCGTTCTATGATCAAATGGCGCGCCAATTCGGTGCTTCCGGCGATTTTGCGCAGGCCTACGTGCTTGCCCACGAAGTGGGGCACCATATCCAAAACCTCACCGGTATTTTGCCGAAATTCAATGAAATGCGCCAAAGCATGAACGAAGTGGATGCCAATGCTATGTCTGTGCGCGTTGAACTGCAGGCGGATTGCTTTGCCGGTGTTTGGGGGCATTTCACAGCGCAAAAAGGTCTGCTTGAAAAAGGTGACATCGAGGAAGCGCTGAACGCTGCCAACCAAATTGGCGATGATACATTGCAGCGCAAAACCCAAGGCTATGTCGTGCCAGACGCTTTCAACCACGGCACGTCCAAACAGCGCCAGACTTGGTTTGCGCGTGGTTTGCAGTCGGGCAAACTTGAAGATTGCGATACGTTCAACGCTAATATTTAGGCGATAAACCCCGTCAGATTTGTTGGGGTTAACTCCAAATTAATCAAAAACATAGGTTTCCGAGTAGTGCGTCTTCTTTTGGCACACTCGGAAACCTTTTTTTCTGACATATGTGGCATTCAATTCCCCATAGTTTGAGGATGGGTGATGCAATTAATCCAGAAATTTCTAAACGATCGCGGTGGCAATTTTGCCCTGATGTTTTCGTTTGTCGCCTTGCCGTTACTTTTGGGCGTCGGCATCGCCGTCGATTACGCAAATCTCATTCGCATTAAAGATGCTCTGCAATCTTCCGCCGATGCTGCGGTTCTTGCTGTCGCACAAAAAGGTGACTCGATCACGAACAGCCAAGCTGACGCAATCGGCGACGGGTTTTTGGATGGCAATTTTGATCCACAATATACCAATCTCGCGGTTGTGCGGCAAGGAACTGAAGTCCGAGTGAACGCCAATACCAAAGTCACTATGGCGTTTGGCGGCTTGATAGGACTCGCTTTAGTTGATGTGGAGGTTTTTTCGACCGCTGATGTTGCGCAATCTGGCTATGAGATTGCCTTGGCCTTGGACACAACAGGGTCGATGGCTGGCGGCAAATTGCAGTCAATGAAAGACGCCGTAGAGGCTATGGTCGATAATATGGCCTTGCAAAACCCAAATCCTGGCTCGTTGAAATTTTCAGTGGTGCCCTTTTCAAGCATGGTCAACGTTGGTCAACAGTTTGGCCCAAGCTATGGCGCGGGTAATTCCGTGACGCAGCAACCAGCCGCATGGCTGGATAGTTTAGCGCAGAGCCCGATTGCACAGAATGACCTTGATCCCGGCGTTAGCAGGTTTGCGCTTTACAAACATCTTGGCGTGGCATGGTCCGGTTGCGTTGAAGCCCGTCCCGTCTACAATGGCGTGGATTATGGTACGAACGACGTGGCGCCAAATCCATTGCATCCTGAAACGCTGTTTGTACCGGCATTTGCCAGCGATGATAATGATACGGAAAAGGGGCCGAACGGCTATTTGGCTGATAATGGTACACCGATTGGCGCTGGCACGGTTACGGATCGCATGGCGCGCTATGGCGCGGTCTATGCGCCAGCCTTCAAGTCCATGACATTCAATCAGCAGATTTCAAATTCTTCGACTTGGATCAATCGCAGTCCAAACTTCTCGCAGCAGTCGTATTATGGCAACTATCCGGTCAATATGGGACCAGATTTTGGCTGCGATGTTCAGTCGATTCTGCCGCTAACAACGAATTTTTCTGCGGTAAAAGCGAAGGTGAATTCGCTGATAGCGCTTGGCTCTACCAATATTGTAGAGGGAACCGTGTGGGGTTGGCGCACGCTTTCGCCTAATGCACCATTTACCGAAGGATCTGCAGCCGGTAAAATTGGTATTCAGAAAATTCTGGTTGTGCTGACAGACGGTACGAACAATCTAGGTCAACTTCCAAACAGCCGTGGTTCGGCTTATTCGAGCTATGGTTATCTCACAGATGGTCGCCTTGGGCTTAATTCAGGATCATATTCTCAAGTTACCGATGCCATGAATGCCAAAACGTTAGCGGCGTGCGATAATGCTAAAGCCGCTGGCATTGAAATTTATACAATTCGTTTGGAAGAGCCAAATGTGGGCACCGGCAACATGCTTCTCGATTGCGCCAGTTCACCAGCCAATTATCTCGATGTTCCAAACCGCGCATTGCTCGATGACGCGTTTGCAAAAATCGCCAAGAAGATTGTGCGGGTGCGGCTGGCGTCTTAGGCCCGATCAGCGCTCAGCAACAGTCGCTTCGCCCTTTTGCTCACGCACCATGTTCATGAAACGTTGGAACAGATAGTGCGAATCTTGCGGGCCGGGCGAGGCTTCTGGATGGTGCTGCACGGAGAAAACGGGTTTGCCTTTGAGGCGCAGACCGCAGTTCGTGCCGTCAAACAGTGAAACATGCGTCTCTTCGACATCATCCGGCAGGGATTGCGTATCCACTGCAAAGCCATGGTTCATCGATACGATCTCGACTTTACCAGTCGTATAGTCTTTTATCGGATGGTTGGCACCGTGATGGCCTTGATGCATCTTTGCGGTTTTGCCGCCGAGCGCGAGCGCCAGCATTTGATGGCCGAGGCAAATGCCGAACACTGGCTTGCCGGAAGCCACGAGTTCCTTGATTTCAGGCACTGCATATTCGCCAGTGGCGGCAGGATCGCCCGGGCCATTCGATAGGAAAATGCCGTCTGGGTTCATTGCCAATATGTCGGCGGCCTTGGTTGTTGCCGGCACGACAGTAACCTTTGCGCCGAGATCGGCGATCAGGCGCAGAATATTGCGCTTAACGCCATAATCGATGGCCACGACATGGCTGGTGGGCGCGTCGTTTGTGGCAAAGCCTTCATTCCATTTCCACGCAGCTTCGCTCCAAACTTGGCTTTGGCCAGAGGTCACTTCTTTGGCAAGGTCCAGTCCTTCTAGGCCATGCCACTTGGCTGCGCGCGCCTTCAAGTTTTCCATGTCAAATTTGCCTGCTGGATCATGGGCAATCACAGCATTTGGCATGCCATTTTCGCGAATATATGCGGTGAGCGCGCGGGTATCGACGCCGGACATCGCAACAATGCCGCGCCGTTTGAACCAAGCATCCAAATGTTCGCTGGAACGATAGTTGGAAGGGTCGGTGACGTCAGCTTTTAAGACCACGCCGACAGCACCTGATTTGCGCGCTGGGTGCAAATCTTCGATGTCTTCGCCGTTAGCGCCAATGTTGCCAATGTGCGGGAAGGTGAAGGTAACGATTTGGCTGGCGTAGGATGGGTCAGTCAGTATTTCCTGATAGCCAGTGAGTGCCGTGTTGAAGCACACTTCCGCTTCGCGCACCCCAATTGCCCCTAGGCCTTGGCCGAAAATGGCTGTCCCGTCTGCCAATACCAGAACTGCGGTCGGCGTCTTTATGGTCCAGCCGGGCGTATTGGTCTTTGGTGTTTCAGACATGGCGTGTCTCCAAGCTAGCGGGTGGCGATCAACTAAATGATCGCGGCGTACATGCATTCATGTGGCTAAGACCGGTCCCTTAGTGGAGCAATTCGACGAGGTCAATTGCATCGGCATCATTCAGCGCTTATGTTCCACCGCAAATCACAGGGATATAAAGTTAAAATGCGCGCACGCCTTACTGACGATATGAAAACGGCCATGAAATCTGGCGACAAAGAACGCCTATCAACCATCCGGTTGATGCAGTCGGCCATTAAAGATCTCGACATTCTCAATCGAGGTTCGGGTAAAGAACCGGCGAGCGAGACTGAACTTTTGACGCTGTTTGCCAAAATGGTGAAGCAGCGCGAAGAGTCTGCCAAGATTTATATTGAAGGTGGGCGCCCTGAGTTGGCGGACAAAGAAAAGGCGGAAATCCTTGTGATCCAAGCCTACATGCCAAGCCAGTTGTCAGACGATGAAGCTAAGGCTGCGATTGCCAAAATTATTGCCGACACTGGTGCATCTGGCATCAAAGACATGGGCAAGGTGATGGCAGAACTGCGCGCAAACTTTGCAGGTCAAATGGATTTCGGGAAAGCCAGCGCGACGATCAAGGCTTTGCTCACTTAATGTCACGAGGCAATCATGT
>JBGTAU010000304.1:0-10283 GCA_041749675.1 Rhizobiaceae bacterium
GGTCACGCAGCGCAAGTCGAGCGCAGATCGGTTGGACAATCTGATGATCGTGCGCAACGGGGCGATTGAGGACTACGGTCCGCGCGAAAAAGTGATGGAAACTCAGAACGCAAAAATGCGCGAAGCCATGCAACGCCAACAAGCCGCCGCGCAGCAGAACCAACAACAAAATCCGAAACCACAGGGGCAAGTTCTCACCATACCCAAGTTTGGCGGGGAGAAAATGCAATGAATCAAGATAATGTTTTGGACGAATGGACCAAATCCATTCCAACTGCCACTGGCAATGCGGCCTTCGCAAGCTATGCAACAATTGCGCTCTTCGTGGCGGCTTTTGGTTTTTGGGCGGCAACAGTGCCGTTAGAGGGTGCCGCAGTTGCGCCGGGCGTTGTGGCTGCCGCGGGCAAGAATTTTGAAGTTCAGCATCTTGAAGGCGGTATTGTAGACAAAATTCTTGTTCAAGAAGGCGACCGGATCACGGCTGGTCAAGAACTATATTTGTTGGATCCAACTGTTCCCAATGCACAATTGAACCGCATGACCAACAGTGCTGCGTCTCTCAAAGCGCGGATGGCAAGGCTCCAAGCAGAGCGTGATGGTCTTTCGCAAGTCGAATTTGATAGCGCACTGCTTGCCGATAAATCGCCAGAAATTATAGAGATTATAAGTGAACAAGAAAGCGAGTTTAAGAACAGCTTTAAGCGCTATGACGCGGAGTTGAGCATTCTTAACCAACGACTGGAAGCCTTGCAGGAATCCATCAAAGGATTGACCGCACAAAAAGGCGCAGCGGAAAGCCAGTTGACTATTGTTGACGAAGAAATCGCACGCAAGAAAAAGCTTCTTGATAAAGGTCTGACCGATCGTTCGCAGTTCACTGCTTTGATGCGCAACCAAGCCGAATTGTTGGGGCAAATTGGCTCATCAACTGCCGGGATCGCCAGCGCCAAGAGCCAGATTGTAGAAGCCCGTCAGCAGCTTGAGCGCGCTTCGTCTGCTCGTGTCGAGACTGCTTCGAAAGATCTCACGGAAACACGCCGACAATTGGCGGATGTGAATGAACAAATCATAGCAGCAAAGTCTGTGCTCGACCGCGTTGTGGTGCGCGCACCAGCCAACGGCATTGTCGTGAAGTTGAACGTCAACAGCGCTGGCCGTGTGGTTCGCCCCGGCGAGCCATTGCTGGAACTGCTGCCAACCAACAGCGATCTTATTATCGAAGCGCGGCTGGATACACGAGAGGTCGATGTGATTTCGGTCGGCCAAAGTGCGCGCTTGCGCTTTGTGGCGCTCAATGCCCGCTCTACTCCGGAAGTAGCTGGAGAGGTCATTTTCATTTCACCAGATCGATTGATTGATCAGGCCACCCAGCAGCCCTATTATTCCGTGCGTTTGCGTATCACCGACAAATTGCCGGAAGGCATCAAAGGCGAGCAGTTTTATCCTGGAACGCCGGTGGAGGCCTATATTTCAACCGGTGCACGGACATTCTTTGAATATTTGTACAAGCCAATTCAGGACAGTTTCTCGCGCGCGTTCCGCGAGGAGTAATTGTGAAACCTCTTTCAGAGGTACGGCTTGGTTGGTTGTTTACTTTCCTGTGTTAAATGCGTTTTCACGTGCAATTGAGGATCGAGAACAATGGCAATATTGGTGACGGGAGGCGCAGGTTATATCGGCAGCCATATGGTTTGGCGATTGATCGACGCGGGCGAAACGGTCGTTGTCGCTGACCGATTGTCTACTGGATTCGAGTGGGCGCTGGCACCCGAAGCCATATTGATGCTCGGCGATATTGGCGATGCTGAATTTCTGGATCAAGTGTTCGCTGCCCACTCGATCGAAGCGATCATTCATTTTGCTGGTTCGATTGTTGTACCGGAATCGGTCGCCGATCCATTGTCCTACTATGACAACAACACAGTGAAATCGCGGCTATTGATCGCCAAGGCTGTCGAGCACAAAGTTGACAAGTTTATCTTCTCATCCACTGCTGCAGTTTATGGCAATGTGGGCGCCGAGCCGGTGAATGAACGCGCACCAACTTTGCCCGAATCGCCCTATGGCCGATCAAAGCTGATGACTGAATTTATGTTGGCTGATGTCGCGGCTGTCCACAATTTTCGCTACACGGCACTGCGCTACTTCAACGTTTCAGGTGCAGACCCAAAAGGGCGCACAGGTCAATCGACGCTTGGCGCAACCCATCTGATCAAAGTGGCGTGCGAGACAGCGACAGGCAAACGCAAGTCCATGCAGATTTTTGGCACCGACTATGACACCCCCGACGGCACATGTTTGCGCGATTACATTCACGTCGCAGACTTGGTCAATGCGCATTATTTGGCACTGCAACGACTGCGCACTGGCGGCACCAGTTTGGTGGCCAACTGTGGCTATGGCAAAGGTTTTTCGGTTCTCGATGTTATCAATGCTGTGCGCAAAGTTTCCGGCAATGATATCGACGTAGAGTATGTCGAGCGCCGCGCTGGCGATGCCATGTCGGTCGTTGCCAACTCTGATAAGGCCCAAGCAGAATTTGGCTGGAAGCCACAACATGCCGATCTCGAGTTTATCGTGCGCACCGCACTCGACTGGGAAAAATCGTTGGCGCGCCGCAATCAAATTTGAAGAACAGGGTTTGAATCTTTTTGTCAAACTGTCTATGGGCGTTTCAGGGTGTTGAGCCCGCGCCAATTTTGCAAGCAAGACAGGAATCGACAATGAAAAGACCTTACACCGGTATTTGGCCTGTTGCGCCCACCCCATTTAATGACGATGGTGCTCTCGATTTAGAGGGCATGACGCGCGTTTTGGATTGTATGATTGACCAAGGCGTCGACGGCATTTGCATTCTTGCTAATTTTTCTGAGCAGTTTTTGCTGTCTGATGACGAGCGGGAAACGCTAACTCGCGTATGTCTTGAACATGTGGCTGGTCGCGTCCCCATGATCGTCACGGTGTCGCACTTTTCGACGCAGATCGTTATGGAGCGGGCCAAATTTGCAGCGTCTCTTGGCGCGGCCATGTTGATGATGATGCCGCCCTATCACGGCACAGGTGTGCGGGCTGACGAAAATTCAGTCATCGAACATTTCAAATTGGTGGGTCAAGCAGGCGGTATCCCCATAATGTTGCAAGACGCGCCGCTTTCGGGCGTGCAACTCACCGTTCCGCAAATCGTGCGCATGGCACGCGAAGTGCCGGAACTGCGCTATTTCAAAATTGAAACACCGCAGACAGCCGCAAAATTGCGCGGACTGATCGCAGAAGGCGGTGATTTGATTGAAGGCCCGTTTGATGGCGAAGAAGCCATTACATTGATGGCCGACTTGAATGCCGGAGCGACGGGCACAATGACTTCGGCGATGATCCCTGATCTTATTCGCCCAGTCGTCATTGATTTTCGCGAAGGCCGCATGGCACAAGCCAAAGAGGGTTACCGCCGCGTATTGCCCGCGATCAATTTTGAAAACCGCCAATGCGGCTGGCGCTCGGCCAAGATAGCCATGAAAGCAGGTGGTGTGATTAAGTCAGATTTTGTACGCCATCCGACTAAGCCGGTGCACCCAGATACGGCCGCCGAACTGCTCGATTTGTTGGTCGAGCTTGATCCGTTGGTGCTGCGCTGGGGGAAGTAGAGTCAGTTTATCGCTAACTCAACAGCCTCTGGCTTTCTGCCTCCGCTAAAATTATCTCATGAACAGTGGCGGCGGCTGGCGACAACTGTCGTTCCTTCATTGAGATAAGGCTGAACGGCTCGACCATAATATCAAAGCCTAAAGGCAGGATCGTTAGCGTTCCGTCGCCCGTTTGTGCCACAAACCGTTTGGCGACATCAAGCGCCATCGGCGCAATCGCGTCCGTTTCCCGCACCATCACCAACGTCATCAGGAGTGAAGATGTGTTGATGATGCGGCTCGGCAAGGCTGCGCCACGCGCAAGAAAGAGTTTTTCAACGCTGCGATTGAGCAGCGATCCGAACAATTGAAATACCCAATCATGGTCACTGAGTGCCGCAACATCAACGGTACGCAAATGGGCAAGCGGATGATCTTTGCGCACCACAAGGCATGCCTTCTCGACACCAACTTCTTGAGCCACAAACAACCGCGCATTCATATCTTCCGGTATGCGCGCCAGAATGAAATCATAGCGCGAAGCCAATAATTCGCGTGCCAAGACATTGCTGGTTTCAACCGCCACGTTGATATTGATCCGAGGATATTTTTCACGGATTTTTCGAATAGCAGGCACAATAATCTGCACGGCTGGCGCAGTGACCGCCCCTAGAAAAACCGAACCACCAGTGCCGTTTCTCAAATCAGTAATCTCGCGGCTTGCCTCGCTTAGCTCCAGCAAAATGGTCCTTGCCCGCCGCGCAAACGCCTGCCCATACGGTGTCAATTGTATGCCTTTGCTTTGGCGCTCATAGAGCGGTGCATCTAGAAGCGATTCCATTTCGGATAACATGCGCGAAGCGGCGGGCTGTGACATGTTCAACATCGAAGCCGCAGCACTAATCTGTTCATAATCCGCAAGTGAGACAATCAGCTTGAGATGCGGAATGCGAATTCCACTGCGCGAAAGCGGGCTTTTTTCAGCGCTATTCTCGTTTCCGATACGCGCCCGATCAATACTCGAACCATTCATTGCCTCATCCTAATTCATATAACAGTTTTTATATATCACATGTAGAAATTTGCATTTGACAGTTATACCTTTTGCATACAACGTTCAATAACAAGGCTCGTCAAAGCGCTATTCCCAAGGGGCGCTGCGGCGGGCTGCGTGTATGTCAATTACGGCGCGCCACCATATTCACAACCCGATCCTCAGATCGGCAGGGTAGGGAGGTCGTTCGCCACCAGGGAGGACTAAAATGATTAACCGTAGACATTTCGGAATTTTGGCGACAGCCACGGCAATCGCGCTAACATCAAGCTGGGCAATGGCTCAGGACAAAGGCATCATCGGCATCTCCATGCCGACAAAATCCTCAACCCGTTGGATTTCCGATGGCGAGAGCATGGTCAAAGAATTCACAGCCAAAGGCTACACCGCTGATCTGCAATACGCAGAAGACGACATTCCAAACCAATTGGCGCAGATTGAAAACATGGTCACCAAGGGTGCCAAAGTTCTCATCATCGCTGCAATCGATGGCACAACACTGTCTGATGTGCTGCAAAAAGCCCATGATGCAGGCATCAAAGTATTCGCTTATGACCGCTTGATCTCCAAGACAGCAAACGTTGATTACTACACAACGTTCGACAATTTTGGCGTTGGCGTCCTTCAGGGCAACTCGCTCATCGAAGGCCTCAAGGCATCGGGCGCTGCACCATACAATGTTGAATTGTTCGGCGGCTCGCCTGACGATACCAACGCGTTCTATTTCTATGATGGCGCAATGTCCGTGCTTCAGCCAATGATCGATAGCAAAGAAATCGTCATTCAGTCCGGCCAAATGGGCATGGACAAAGTGGGCACACTGCGTTGGGACGGCGCTGTTGCGCAAGCCCGCATGGATAACCTTCTCTCCGCACACTACACCGACAAAAAGGTTCAAGGCGTACTGGCTCCTTATGACGGTCTCTCACGCGGCATCATCTCGTCCCTTAAGGGCGTCGGCTACGGCACACCAGAGCAGCCAATGCCAATCGTTACCGGTCAAGATGCTGAATTGCCATCCGTTAAGGGCATGATTGCAGGCGAGCAATATTCTACTGTGTTCAAAGACACCCGCGAACTTGCAAAAGTGACAGCCAACATGGTCGACACAGTGTTGTCTGGCAAAGAGCCAGAAATCAACGACACCAAGACCTATAACAACGGTGTCAAGGTTGTTCCGTCCTACCTCTTGACCCCATACTCAGTCGGCAAGGGCGACATCAAGAAGATGCTCGTCGACAGTGGTTACTACACCCAAGACCAGATCGACAATTAATTTGTCAAAAAACGCGGCCCTCGCACCTTGCGGGGGCCGTTTTTTTTCGGCAACTTGAAAGTAGGGAGTCTTGCGTGCACACGCACGTGAGTGAGGTGAGGAACGCTATGCAGCCCATTCTTGAAATGCGGGGCATCACAAAAACATTTCCAGGCGTCAATGCGCTCAAAGATGTTGAGTTGACTGTTTATCCCGGCGAGATCCACGCCATTGTTGGCGAGAACGGCGCAGGAAAATCCACTTTGATGAAAGTGCTATCCGGTGTTTATCCGCATGGCTCTTACTCTGGGGCGATTAATTTTGAGGGCCAAGAGCGCAAGTTTAACTCCATCGCCAGCAGTGAAGACATCGGCATTATTATTATCCATCAAGAGCTGGCGCTTGTGCCGCTGTTGTCGATTGCTGAAAATATTTTTCTGGGTCACGAACCTGCCAAACATGGCATTATCAATTGGTACGAAGCCTTTGGCCGCACCCGTGAATTGCTCAACAAAGTGGGTCTAAAAGAGCATCCAAATACGCTCATTACAAACATTGGTACCGGCAAGCAGCAGCTGGTTGAAATCGCTAAGGCGCTGAATAAAAAGGTAAAATTGCTGATACTCGATGAGCCGACCTCGAGCCTCAACGAAACAGATAGCGACGCGCTGCTGGCCTTGTTGGTAGAGTTTAAAGCGCAGGGCATCTCCTCAATTCTCATCACCCACAAACTCAACGAAGTTTCAAAAGTCTCGGACCGCATAACGGTGCTGCGCGATGGCAAGACGGTCGATAATCTGGATTGTCACGCTGAAAACATCAGCGAAGATCGCATTATCAAAGCCATGGTCGGGCGCGAATTGACAGACCGTTTTCCGCCACGCAACGCCAAGATTGGCGAGCCGGTGCTCGAAGTCAAAGACTGGAATTGCTACCACCCGCTGCACAGCGAGCGCCAGATGATCAAGAACGTCTCGCTCAATGTCCGCGCTGGCGAAGTGGTTGGTATCGCGGGCCTCATGGGCGCCGGGCGCACGGAACTCGCCATGTCATTGTTCGGCCGCGCTTACGGTCAAAAGATCAGCGGCGAGGTGAAAATCCACGGCAACGTCGCCGATGTTTCGTCTATTCCAAAAGCGATGAAAGCCGGCATAGCCTACGCCACGGAAGACCGCAAAACGTATGGCTTGGTGCTGATCGATCACATCAAGCACAACATTACGCTCGCTAATCTTGAGGGTGTTTCAAGCAAGACTGTGATCGACGACCTTAAAGAATTATCCGTCGCCAACAAATACCGCAAAGACTTAGGCATCCGCTCGTCCGGCGTATTTCAAACAACGGTGAACCTATCGGGTGGTAACCAGCAAAAGGTGGTGCTGTCGAAATGGCTTTTCACCGCGCCCGATATTTTGATCTTGGATGAACCCACGCGTGGCATTGACGTCGGCGCGAAGTACGAAATTTATGGCATCATCAATCAGCTGGCGGAAGCCGGTAAAGCCGTCATCGTTATATCATCTGAAATGCCGGAGCTTCTTGGCATTTCAGATCGCATCTATGTGATGAACGAAGGCAAATTTGTAGCCGAAATGCCGACCAGCGAAGCGACGCAAGAAAAAATCATGCGCGCCATTATGAAATCATAGGAATGAGACCATGAGCGAACCAGCCGTGCAACCCACCAAGCCTGATTTTATGCGTTTCATCAAAGCCAATATCCGCGATTATGCGCTGTTGCTGTCTTTGCTGGTCATCATGGTGTTCTTCCAATTCACCACCAATGGCACGCTGTTCAAGCCGGTCAACATGACCAATCTGATTTTGCAGAACAGCTATATCATCATCATGGCGCTCGGCATGCTGCTGATTATCGTGGCCGGACATATCGATTTGTCGGTGGGGTCAGTCTCTGGCTTCATCGGCGCTGTCGCGGCGATTTTGATGGTCAATTACAAACTGGATGTGTTCACTTCGTCGATGCTTTGTATTGCGCTTGGCGCAATCATTGGCGGCATGCAGGGCTATTTCACAGCCTATTACAAGATTCCGGCGTTTATCGTCACGCTGGCGGGCATGCTTGTCTTTAAAGGTTTGGCACTCGCAGTGCTCGGCGGCGCTTCGGTCGGGCCATTCCCGAAAAGCTTTCAATTGCTCTCGTCCGGTTTTGTGCCGGATATCTTCAATGGTTCGCTCAATGGCCAACCGTTCAATTTGCTGGCACTGCTGATCGGCGCGGTTACAACGGCGGCTATTGTCTACTTCAATTTCAAGGAACGCCGCAATCAATTGGAGCATGGCTTGGCTGAAGAGCCGGACTTGATTTTCTACGGTCGTAACATTTTGATTGCTGCTGGCTTCATGGCCTTCAGCTTCTTAATGGCGCAATATAAAGGTCTGCCGAACGTTCTTATCGTCATGTTCGCGCTGATCGCCTTGTTCGTTTTCCTCACCACCAGCACCACTTTCGGGCGACGCATTTATGCGCTCGGCGGCAATGAAAATGCCACCAAACTCTCCGGTATCAATACCGAACGGCTGACCTTCTTGACGTTTGTGATCATGGGCGCACTGGCCGCGCTCGCCGGCCTCATCTTCGCCGCTCGGCTGAACGTAGCCACGCCTAAAGCTGGCCTCGGGTTTGAGCTTGATGTGATTGCCGCCTGCTTCATCGGCGGCGCAGCCACGACTGGCGGCGTCGGCAAAGTTATCGGCGCTGTCATTGGCGCTTTTATCATGGGCGTGATGAACAACGGCATGTCCATCATGGGCATCGGCATTGACTGGCAACAGGTCATCAAGGGCGCAGTTTTGATGCTGGCCGTATTCTTGGATGTCTATTACAAAAACAAGGCTTGATCAGTCAAACTGACTGGCTCGCTGCGATGAAATACACATCATTCGCGCTCGCCTCGAAGTAAGACGAGGGTAAAAAAATGGCGGTTCTCCCTTAAGAACCAACTGTTTTTGTCTTGAGGCCAACACTTAGATCATAAAAAGTCTGCCTTGTGTTTACTGGTTGACTATTTTCAGTACGACAAACAATGGCACTAAGGCCGCGACGCCGATGAGGACGCAAATCCAAAGTGTGAGACTGTAACCTAAGCCCTCCACACCCAGTGAAAACGCAAAGGGTGCACATGCAGCGAGCATGGTGCGGATTGCAGTCAGTTTGCCTAAGCGCTCTGCAAAGCCTGTGGTACCGAAAAGTGCAAGCGGAACTGTGCCTCGTACAATGCTCGAAAGACCTTGTCCAAAGCCGAAGAGTAGGGCAAAGGCGATGCTTGCAGCGGCAATGGGCAGTGGTAGCGCAAGGCACACAAGAGCCAATGGCAGCGTTGCGACGGAGAAGACAGCCGTATGCAGCGGATGAAGGCGAGACGCCAAACCGGCATCTGCAATGCGCACCGCGACTTGAGCAGGTCCCACCAACATGGCTGCAATATAGGTCAGCTCTGCAGCACCAGCTTGATGCAAGATAGAAATCAGATGCACACCAATCGCCGAAATGAGAAAGCCTTGGAGAGCAAAACCGACGGCGACTAACATGAACACGCGCTTAACAAGTTGATCGGCCAGCGGTTGGAACAATCGTTTTGATGTGACTTGAATGTTAGAAGCAGCAAATTCGTGCAATTGCTTGGCCTTAGCCGCAACAAAAGCATGGAGTGGCAACGCAATGAGTAGGTGCAGCACAGCAAAAACTGCATACGACATACGCCAACCGACGGCGTCAACCAGATAGCCAGTCAAAGGCCAAAACAATGTTGACGCAAAGCCCGCCATAAGTGTCAGTCGCGTGATCGCCGTTCGTGCTGTTGCGCCAGCGATCCCTGCGAGCGTGGCAAAGGCGGCATCATAAAGCACGGCAAGCGATATAAATTCCAACGCAATGAGCAATGCGCCAAGGCTCCAAATGCCGGGTGCCAATGCAAGCCCGGTACACACCGCAGCAGCACACACGCTTCCCGCCACCATGGCCTTTGGTGCAGAGTTCAAATCCATCCAGCGACCCAAACGAGGCGCGGCAAGCCCGGCAAGCAAAAAGCCTGCTGAAAAAATTGCAAATAGCAATGACTGCGAAACCGCAAACTCTGCAGCCATTGCAGGCACGAGAATCGCAAACGAATAATACAGCGTGCCATAGCCAATAATCTGCGTGACGCCCAGAGAAAGCAAAATGGCTGCCACCCGCGTACCCTCTTAACTTCAGTCAACGATTCGAATCGGACCTTTTGCCATCACCACTTTACCGCCCACAATCGTGGCGGCAACCACTGGACCTGTGGCGGGTGTTGGGTCAACCAAGATGATATCCGCGCGCAACCCCTCTGCAATACGGCCACGATCATTG
>JBGTAU010000305.1:0-6451 GCA_041749675.1 Rhizobiaceae bacterium
CTACATTGGTGCAATGTCCTTATCCCTGCCGTTTGCGGGGAGAAGGTGGCCCAACGGGCCGGATGAGGGGCGGCGATGATGTAGAAAAAAATCTGCGAACGGTCGGTTGATATGTCCAAATTCCGCGCCTCTATCCCCGCCGTCTCTACCATCTTGGTCGATGATGAGCGCACACGTGTGACGCGCTGGGATTTTGAACCGAGCGCGGAAACGGGGCATCACGTGCATGGCATGGCGTATATCGTTGTGCCGATGACTGATTTGCATATCCGCATTGAAGACGCGTCAGGTATCAATGACCGCTTCGTAGCGGCGGGCGCTGCCTATTCGCGGCCAACTGGCATTGAGCACAATGTCATCAATGCCGGAACCAGCCCGATGAGCTTTATCGAAATTGAAATGAAACAGTAACAGAGATCAAAATGTCCAAACTTGTATCCAAATGGAATTATCCCACAACCGTGCGCTTCGGCGAAGGCCGCATTTCGGAATTGGCGGAAGCCTGCCTTTCATCGGGCATCAAGAAACCATTGTTTGTCACTGATCCCGGTTTGGCCAAGATGCAGATCGTGGCGGATGCGCTGAAGGTGCTTTCGGACAACGGCATCAAATATGGCCTGTTCCACGATGTGCAGCCCAATCCGGTGGCGGCCAATGTTGCTGCGGGTATCGAGGTGGTGCGCAAGGGTAAGCATGATGGTGTCATCGCATTTGGTGGTGGTTCGGCGCTCGATGCGGCGAAAGTGATTGCCTTTATGGCCGGACAAACCCGCCCGATGTGGGATTTTGAAGATGTTGGCGATTGGTGGACACGGGCTGATCCGAAGGGTATTTTGCCGGTGATTGCAGTGCCGACGACGGCTGGCACTGGTTCAGAAGTTGGCCGCGCGGGTGTGATCACCAATGAGGAAACGGCGACCAAAAAGGTTATTTTTCATCCCAAAATGATGCCGGTGATTGTGATTGCTGATCCTGTGCTGACGTCTGGCATGCCGCCATTTATCACTGCTGGCACAGGCATGGACGCTTTTGCGCATTGCCTTGAGGCCTATTGCGCGCCCGGCTATCACCCGATGGCTGATGGTATCGCGATTGAGGGTATGCGGCTTGTCTTAGAAAATCTGCCGAAGGCCTTTGCCAACGGCAAGGATTTAACGGCGCGCGCGCACATGATGTCGGCAGCTGCAATGGGCGCGACGGCGTTCCAAAAAGGCCTCGGCGCAATTCACTCGCTGTCGCATCCGATTGGCTCGCTCTACCACACGCATCATGGCATGACGAATGCCGTGTTCATGCCCTATGTGCTGGATTTCAATCGCGATGCGATTGAAGACAAGATCAAACCGCTGGCGCGATATCTGGACATCAAGGGCGGATTTGACGGCTTTCGCAAAGAGATCATTAAATTGCGCAAGGAATTGAACGTGCCGAAAACGCTTGGCAAACTGGTTAAGGATTTCGATCCCGATAAGAAACGCAAACAACTGATCTGCGATATGGCAGTGGTTGATCCGACTGCGGGTGGCAATCCGGTCAAACTCACCAAAAAAGGCGCTCTTGAGATATTAGACGCGGCGATTGCTGGGTAAACTAAGAGTGCATCAAATCAAGGATTAAATTTATGAACAGCATTGTAAAACTCGGACCTCTCACTAGCGTTGAACCATCCTCGGAGACTCTAGATGGCTGGGTTGTCGTTGACGGTAATCCAACTATGAAAACATGGGTGCTGCACACATCTGAAGACAGTCAGATGATGTCCGGATATTGGGAGGCGACACCTGGAACCTATCATGCGACCTATACGGCGTATGAGTTTGTGCATGTGATCGAAGGCAAAATGACGATTACGCCCGACGGTGGCACGCCCGTGCACATCAAGGCGGGCGACGCTTTTGTAGTAGAAGCCAATTTCAAAGGCTTGTGGAAAATCGAAGAGACCATCCGCAAGCACTTTGATTTTAAGTTGTGAATGGTGATCCCGACTGGATTCGAACCAGTGGCCTAAAGTTTAGGAAACTTTCGCTCTATCCACCTGAGCTACGGGACCATTTGGCGTGAGACATAGCTGGTTTGCGCCGCTTCGCCAATATGTAAGTTGCAGGTGATCACGCCAGTGCTTGCTCGGCCAATGCTACCCAATAGCTGATGCCGTGCGGAATGGCTTCGTCGTTGAAGTCATAGTCGGGGTGATGCAAAAAGGCGGTGTCGCCGTTGCCCATGAACATGAACGATCCGGGGCGGGCTTCAAGCATATAGGAGAAATCTTCGCCGCCCATGACTGGAGCGGTATTGTTGTCTACCTTTGTTGGGCCAGCGACATTTTTCGCAACCGATACTGAAAAATCTGTTTCAGTTTCGTGGTTGAAAGTCACTGGATAGCCGCTGATGAAATTGCAAGAAACGTCAGCGCCAAAGCCCGAGCCAATGCTTTTGGCAACCTCTTCGATGCGCTTTTTGGCATAGTCGCGCATGTCTTTGTCGAGGGTGCGGTAGGTGCCGCTGAGTTTTGCGGTTTGGGCAATGACGTTGTAGGCGTCGCCCGCGTTGAATTTGGTGACGGAAATGACCAATGATTTCAATGGGTCAGCGTTGCGAGACACGATGGTTTGGAGCGCGGTTACGATGTGCGCGGCTGTTACCAATGGGTCTATAGTGACATGCGGCATCGCGGCATGGCCACCTTTGCCAGTAATGACGATGTCGAACGTGTCGGTTGCGGCCATGATGCCGCCTTGCCTTGTGGCGAACTCGCCGACGGCTAAGCCTGGCATATTGTGCATGCCATAGACGGTTTTGATGTTGAAACGGTCCATCATGCCGTCATTGACCATTTCGCGCCCGCCGCCGCCGCCTTCTTCAGCGGGTTGAAAAATAACGGCGACTGAGCCTTTGAAGTTGCGGGTTTGTGCTAAATGTTTGGCAGCGCCCAGCAACATGGCGGTATGGCCATCATGGCCGCAGGCATGCATTTTGCCAGCTGTTTTTGAGGCGTGGGGCAATCCTGTTGTCTCTTCAATTGGCAGCGCGTCCATGTCTGCGCGCAGTCCGATCGCTGTCTCAGAACCATCTCCATGGCGTCCGCGAATGATCCCGACGACACCTGTGCGCCCTAAGCCGGTCACGACTTCATCACAGCCAAACTCTTCGAGCTTAGCCTTCACAAAGGCGGCTGTTTCATAGACGTCAAACAGTATTTCCGGATTTTGATGAAGATGTCTGCGCCAGCCTGTGACTTCAGCTTGCATTTCGATGGCGCTATTGAGAAGGGGCATTCATTGGTCCTATCAACAAATTAATTCGCAACATATTTCGACAAACATGACGCACAACACTGCCATTGCACTGCCACATAGTCTAGATAGAGCCAAACCTGTTCGGCGTGAAGCCCTCGTGTCTGACCGAAAAGCCTACATTAACGGCCAACTGATGCAGTTTTCTGCGCTTCCGGTGCTCACGTACTGATGTACGCTGCGCTCCGGTTCTCGAAAACCACTCCATCTGACTCGTTAAAGCGACTTTTGGGTCAGACTCTTAACGGAACCAGTATATTTAAAGCGAGAAGCGATGCAGTTTCGGAATTTGATTTTTGGCGTATTATTTGGTGCGTTGGCGGTTAGCTCCGCGCGGGCAGGTACGTCCATATTGGTGGACGTGAACAGCGGCCAAGTGCTGGCGCAGGACGAAGCGTTTAAGCGCAGCTATCCGGCGTCGCTGACCAAATTGATGACTGCCTATCTTGCCTTCGATGCGATGAAATCTGGGCGCCTTGCGCCTGATTCTCCCGTAAAAATCAGCGCCAATGCCGCTAAACAGCCGCCGAGCCGGATGGGCTATAAGCCGGGCAATGTGCTGACATTGGACAATGCGATCAAGATCATGTTGGTCAAATCCGCCAATGATATTGCGGTCGCGGTGGCGGAAACGGTGGCGGGGCCGAACTATACGCAAGCTATGAATGCAGCGGCGCAAAGCCTTGGCATGACTGGCAGCAATTTCGTCAATGCCAACGGCATTCATTCGACAAACCATTATTCGACTGCGCGGGATTTGGCGGTGCTTGCCAGTGCATTGCGCACCAAATTTCCCGAGTATGCTGGCTATTTCGGGATTGAGGCCATCGCCTATGGCAAAACTGTCGAGCGCAACTACAATATTTTGCTGGGCCGGTTTAATGGCGCGGATGGGATGAAAACCGGATTTGTTTGCGCTTCCGGTTTTAATCTCGCTGCGTCTGCGACGCAGAATGGACGCACGCTTGTGGCGGTGGTTTTGGGCGCGACCAGCCAAGAACAACGTGCTGAAAAGGCGGCGAACCTATTGGCGGCTGGGTTTCAAGGCACGGCTGGCAATCTTGGAGCGCTGGCGTCGCTGCAGCCGGATGGCCCGGTTGATAACAAAGCCATTGATATGCGCGGCGCGGTTTGTACCAAAGAGGCGGAGGCAGGCCGATGGGATGGCCGCGAGATTGAGGGCAAGATCAAATTTGAAACGCCCTATATTGCTGCAATGAACCGTGCGCCGAATACTATAAAAGTTGGGCTTGGCGGCGCGAAGGGTGCTGCCAAAGCAACGGGCTTGAGCATTTTGGACGATTTAAGCCGCGTCCCTATTCCGCGGGCGAAACCGTTACAAAATGCAGCCATTACTCCACCGCTGGAAAATGCGACGCTGCGCACTAGTGTTTCTGGCGATAAGCCAAAAGTGGCAGTGAAGTAGGATTATCATGGCATTTCCAATTCCAGTAAGCGTGCTGACGGGCTTTCTTGGGTCTGGCAAAACGACGTTGCTGAACCGGCTGCTGAAGGATGCGGCTCTGAAAGATACGGCTGTTATCATCAATGAGTTTGGTGAGGTCGGGCTTGATCATTTGCTGGTCGAGCAGGCGGACGAGGGCATTATTGAACTATCTGATGGTTGCTTGTGCTGCACGGTGCGCGGTGCGTTGGTGGATACGCTGGCGACGTTGGTCGAGCGCGTGCAGACGGGGCGTATTGCCAACTTGGAGCGGGTTATAATCGAGACCACGGGATTGGCTGATCCTGCGCCTGTGTTGCAATCGATCATGGGTCATCCGGTGATGTTGCAGGCGTTTCGTCTTGATGGGGTGCTCACGACTGTTGATGTAATCAACGGTGACGCTACGCTGAACAATCATGAAGAAGCGGTCAAGCAGGTAGCGATGGCTGATCGTCTTATTCTGACGAAGACCGATATGGACGGGGCGGCGCACGTGTTGCCTGCGCTTTTGGCGCGGTTACAACTTCTCAATCCTGGTGCGCTGGTTGTTAAGGCGGCTGATGAAAGTTCAGGTGTTGCGGCGCTGTTTAATTGCGGACTGTATAATCCAGCGACGAAAAGTGTCGATGTAGAGCGCTGGCTAAATGAGGAAGCGTATCGTGATCGCGATCATGAGCGGCAACATATGGAGCATGGTCATCATCATGGGCATGATCACGACCACCATCATCATGATGTGAACCGGCATGACAAATCCATCCGCGCGTTCTCACTGGTCCATGACCGACCCATCTCAATTGCAGCGCTGGATATGTTCTTGGAACTGCTGCGCTCAACGCACGGCGAGCAATTGCTGCGCATGAAGGGGATTGTGGCGCTTGAGGATGGACCTGAGCGGCCGTTGGTCATTCACGCAGTGCAGAAAATCATGCACCCGCCGGTGCGGCTTGCTTGCTGGCCGGGGAGTGATCATCGCACGCGATTGGTCATTATCGGCAAGGATTTGCCAGAAGGCTACGTGCGGGATTTGTTTGCGGCCTTTGTCGGGCAGCAGAGGATTGACCGACCGGACGCGCAGGCCTTGACGGACAATCCATTGGCGATTGCGGGGTTTAAGGGGTAGAGGCCCGTTTTTCTTTAACGGCGAAAACCTGTGGCGATTTCCCCTCATCTGCCTGTCGGCATCTTCTCCCCATGGACGACATGGGGAGAAGACGGCTAATGTTTAGTGGCCAGTGATAAGCTGTCTTCTCCCCGCGTCTCTCGTGGGGAGAAGATGCCGACAGGCAGATGAGGGGGGCAAGTGTAAAGTTTTCGGCGTTAGCCGTTAGCGCCATTTACAATCGTAAAACGGTGGCCGCCTTCAATCTTGTCACAAGAAACAAATTCATAGCCGTATTGTTTGCAAAAATGCGGGATGTCGATGACGGCTAGCGGGTCAGTGGTTTCCGCGACTAGTGTTGCACCGATGGGCATTTCAGATAAACGCTTCTTTATTTTGATGACCGGCATAGGGCAATGCAGCCCGCGCAAATCGTAGATGGCGTTGGCGTCGGTTGTTGTGACAACCATTACAGCTGCCACCATTTTTTCTTTTTGGCTGGTTCTGGCGTTACTTCAACAACAGGGGCATTCGGGTTAGCCGTTGGGATTGGCACATTGGCAACTTCAGGTGTGACTGCAGGTTCGGCTGTTGTTGGTGCAGCAACTT
>JBGTAU010000306.1:0-9884 GCA_041749675.1 Rhizobiaceae bacterium
GCATAAGCGCCGCCCTTGGCGCCGTGCCCATGCAGAATATCTGGGTTCAATTTTTTAATTGTTTTGTATGTTTGCCAAGCGGCGACAATGTCGCCCGGTCCTATATGCCGTTTCATCGCAACGCGGTGCAGCCCTAGGCTCAGCTTTGGCTCAACCGTTTCAAACAGCTTGTCTTCAAACGCACCGCCAGTGCTGGAATCGCATACAATTCCAACTTGATGGCCCGCCTTCACTTGTGCATCTACAAGATCGCGCACATGACGGAAAATACCGCCGACAGGTGAGCGAAAGCAGTGAACGATGCGCAGTGGCTTGTTCGTAATGCTGGAATTCATGTTCATGCGAAATCAGAACAGACGTTCGCGCACATACACAGTGTCGCCCGGCAGCAATGGATCTGAAATCAACACACGGCCTGTCATCACCTTGCCGTTGATAGAGCGAGTAATGTCGACATTGGCTTGGTAGCCGCGGCTGGAATAGCCGCCCGCAACAGCGATGGCTTTCTGAACTGTCATGCCAGGCACATAGGAATATTGACCCGCCGCGCCGACTTCGCCTAAAACAAAGATCGGACGATAGCGATCCATTTCGACCGACACATCAGGTGAAACCAAATAGCCTTGGCGCAATTGCGCAGCGATGTCGGCTTCCAATTGTTTCACTGTGCGTCCGCGCGCAGTCACCGATCCGACAAGCGGGAAAGCCATATAACCAGATTGATCGACGGCATAAGTATTTGTGAGGCTTGGCTGATCAAACACAGTAACACGCACACGGTCACCTGCATCCAGCACATAAGGTTGATTGATCGCTTCATGAAAAGCGGGTGGAGCAGGGCGATAGCTTGTGCATCCGGAAAGTCCGGCTGCAAACAGTGTCAGTAGCAGTGCTGTTGCCCGTATCATGGAACCCAACTTCATCAATTTGAATGACCCGTCGCAGTTTGCATTCGGGTTTGATGACACTGTTATCGTTTGATTAGGGTTAATGGCCGGTTAAATCTCAAAAAATTGCTGATCCTTTCAAGAGGAAAGTCAATTGCAGCGTTAATAGACCAGTTACCATATCCGTTTACGATGGTGCATAGTAATGCGTATCCGGAGTAAGTATGATGGCAGCAGGAACCAACAGTGACGGCGATTTAGACATCGACGTGGCGAGCCTTTTTGGCAGCCTGTGGCGCAACAAGTTCAAGCTTATGACAACAGCTTTGATCTTAACAGCGCTCGTTGCCGTCGCTTTGTTTTTTATCTCCCCAAAATATAAATCCGAAGTGCGCATCTTCATCGAGCAGGGCGAATCTGTATTCACGCGACCTCAAGGCACCACAGCCGAAGATGCCCGCACCAGCTTTGATCCCGAAGGCATCATCAGCCAAGTTCAACTGCTTACCTCCGCTGATGTGTTGTCCAAAGTGATCGATGATCCTGCACTGAGCGGTAATGAAGAGTTCAAAACCTACCGCAATTTGTCAGCCATCGAAGGCTTGATGACATTGATCAATCGCGGTCCACAAGTTGAAGGTTTAGACCGCGTTATTGTCAAACTGCGCGAAAAGTTGAACATCTACCGCGTTGAAAATTCCCGCGTAATCGTGGTCGAGTTTTCGTCCAAAGACCCACAACTCGCCGCCGCCGTGCCAAACGCCATTGCAAAAGCCTATCTTGATATTCAGTCTGAAGCGAAGCAAAACAGTGACAGCAAAGCGACAAAATTTTTGAAGTCTGGTATTGATAAGCTCGAAGTCAGCTTGCCACAGGCTGAGGCAGCCGTTGCGCAGTATCGTTCGCAAAATGATATTTTGATCGGACAAAATAATTCTGTTCTTGCCACCCAGCAATTGTCTGAATTGTCCTCGGAACTGACCCGCGTGCGCGGTGCCCGGGCCAACGCCTCCTCGCGTGCGGAATCAGTTAAAGCCCAAATCGACAGCGGTGCTTCCGTTGACAGTATTCCCGAAGTGCTGTCCTCAAGCCTGATGCAGCGCCTTCGAGAACGTCAGGTTCAATTGAAGAGTCAGATTGCAGATCTTTCGACAACGTTGCTGCCTGCCCACCCGCAAATAAAGGGCTTGCGTTCGCAATTGGCGGACCTTGATGGTCAAATTCGCAATGAAGTGCTTAAAGTCCTGCGCTCGCTGCAAACGGAAGCACAAACTGCCGCAATCCGCGAAAAAGAACTCGTCAATCAACTCAATGGCTTGAAAGCGGAATCCTCACGCATCGGCGAGGACGAAGTCAAGTTGCGCGAACTAGAGCGTGAAGTTGCTGTTCAGCGCGAACAGTTGGCGTCTTACCGCATTCGTTACAGTGAAGCGCTGGATCGGCAAGGTCCAGACTTCCAGACCGCAGATGCGCGCATAATCCAAAATGCGGAAGTCCCGGGAGAAGCCTATTTTCCCAAGCTCATCCCAAGCATTGCCGCTGCATTTGTTGGTTCGCTTTTGTTGCTATCAGTCGTTCAGCTTTTGCGGGAACTGTTTTCCGGCCGCGCTTTTCGTATCGCAGCAGTCCCTGCTGTACACGAACAGGTTGCCACACAGGCCCAAGCACCAATTCGCCAAGACAATGAGATGCCAGCGCATCATGTTTTGTCGGCCGATACTGCCAGTGATAAAATTAACCCAGACATGGCCATATCCGCTGTGGCACAGCGCCTCATAAATGAGGGCGAGACCTGCGCGATGATTGTATCGCCGGAAGGAAACGCCGCTTGTGCGTCCTCGGTTTTGTTGGCGCGTGAACTTTCGGATCAAGGTTTGCGTGTAGTGCTGCTTGATTTGACAGGTAACTCGGCGGCTGCGCGTCCTATGCTTGACGGGCTGGCTCTGCCCGGCATTACAAATCTGCTAACTGGCGATGCAGCCATCGCGAGTATCATTCATACGGACAGCTATTCTGAAGCCTCCGTCATTCCAACCGGAACCGCTGACCCGGCGAAAGCCGCCAAGGCCGTTGCGCGATTGCCGATGGTCATCAACTCGCTTATTTCAGCTTTCGACATGGTGATTGTCGAATGTGGCGCTGCATCGGCGTCGGGCATGAAACGTTTGGTATTGCCAGGTTCCGGTCTGCTCATCAGCTTTATCGATGTTGACAGCAAGGAAGTCATAGCCGCGCTCACCGATCTTATTTCGTCCGGTTATGAGGAATTGAACTTGGTAACGCCAGTCGGCGCGACGGGAACAGAGCCAATGCCAGGCCGCAGCGCTGCATAATTTTGCGAACGAATAAATCTAAACCGTGCGAAAAAACCTTACGCAGTAAGGTTCTTTTTCGTAGGTTTGCGCAAGTTTTTCAAGAACCCATAAAGCCGTTTATTGGATTTCACCATACGTTTGGCTTTGGTTTTCAACCCATCTACACTGGCTGCAACAGCGCCTTTGAACGTCAACGATACGGTGGTGTTAAACTGCGCGGTTTCTATATCGCACCATGAACGTTTGAAAGGTTCATCCCCAACCCCGAAGCTGAACGTTTTTATGCCGCGTGAACAGGCGTTGCTGATCATTTGAAAATACAAAAATTCGCCATGCGAAATATTTGAATCGGTGTCATCCACAGCCGTGAATTCAACATTGAGCCGCTCACCAAGGCGACTGTTGCCCGTAACGGCAACGATTTCATTACCAACTCTGAGAACGTGCATTTCAAATTCTTGCGTGCATTGCTCGATGGACTGCGCAAAAATTGCTTTGAAAAATGCCTGCACCTCAATGTCAGCAAAGACATTGACAATACCTTTTCCTGCAAGCCTTCGCGCCTTTAACGCAAAGAAGCGTGTCAAAGCATCTTTCGCCTCATCCACGTTTGACAAAACTTCATAACTCCAGCCGCCGCGCTCGTCTAAACGGCGTGACGCCTTTCGAATTTTTTTCTGCTTTTTCGATCCATCACGGGCATCGAGAATGACTTGGAAATCGCTGTTCAGCGAAAAAGATAGAGCGATGTCAGTTTCCGTTGAAGCGTTGATCGGCAATACAGGATTTGTAAGTCCTGTGAAGGTTTGCAGCTGGCGATGCAAATAAACAGCATCAATGTCAGGGCGTTTGCTGCGCACCAAAGCCTTGAGAATACCCATGGTTTTTGAAACATTCTCGGCTGCAAAAGTTTTCGCAATGCATGGAAAATTTTCATTCGCATGACGCCCGCCCGGGAATAGGGCGATCTTAAGCGGGCCTTGTTTGATGACTTCTAAGGTCAAAACAAATGATAATGATTGCCCCGAACGGGCGACAATACAAAAGCAATCAGGGTTGACGTGCGCCTGCCACTGTGAAACCCACGCGATGCGCTGGGTGGTAGAGCCGTGCAAGCTTTCCTTTTGTGCAATCCATTCCGGCAGCACGCTGGCAAGTGGCAGTAAATCCCACGTAAGGGATTGGATTGTTACATCTTTGGAAGCAGCCATCAGAACCTCGGTCATGCCTATAAATTTCAGCAAAACCTCTATGCAACCAAAAGCACACAGGTTTAAGTGCGTGATCTATGCACCAAATTGATGAACAATTGGTCGATTGCGTCTGAGGGAATCGTTATTAGGGCTTTGGGTTGCGCCGATCGCGCAGCATCCATGAGACAAGTCCCATGGCAGGAACAATCCACAATAGACCGGTTAGGGCGAAAAATGCGAGTTGCACCAACCCGCTGGAATTGCCCAGCCGCGCGGATGCAACAGTCACAGCGATCAGCGCGTAAAGGCCCATCAGGACCACCAGTAGAATGCTGCCGATAAAGGTTTTTAATGTGGGGCTCATGGATGTGTAATTAGCGCGGTCACCAAAAAAAGGAAAGCCTAACACTGTATAGCGACGGCATGTCACGCCTTCTAACATCTTGTCAGCGAAGGCTTTGTGGGGCAGGTACCGCTCATTCAAATATAAAAGGTATATTCATGTCACTCGCTATTGCCGACATAACGAAACTACAAAGCAAAGAGCAGTCCAATCGAACCATAGTTCGCCGTTGGCTCTACCTTGGTTTGCTGGTTATTTTTGTACTTGTCATCGTCGGTGGCGCAACCCGCCTCACAGATTCAGGCCTGTCTATCACCGAGTGGAAGCCAATTCATGGCGTCGTTCCACCGCTCAATGATGCTGAATGGCAGGAAGAATTTGTAAAATACCAGCAGATTCCAGAGTTTAGTCAAATCAACTCGGACATGACGCTTGAGGGCTTCAAGACGATCTTTTGGTGGGAATGGGCGCACCGGCTGTTAGCGCGTGCAACAGGTCTTGTGTTTGCGCTGCCGCTCGCTTTTTTCTGGCTCACAGGAAGGCTTGAATCCAAACTCAAGCCAAGACTGCTCGGAATTTTAGTACTTGGCGGGCTGCAAGGATTTGTCGGCTGGTGGATGGTTTATTCAGGCCTGTCAGAACGCACCGATGTTAGCCAATACAGATTGGCTGCGCATTTAACTTTGGCCGCACTTATATTCAGCGCCACAACGCACGTCGCTCGCGGACTGGCTATCCATAGTGAAGCGCCGGCGAAATCGGCGACGCGCCGTTTTGCAGGCTTGGTGGCGCTGTTGGTTTTGGTCCAAATTTATCTTGGCGCACTTGTGGCAGGGCTAGATGCCGGATTGGCCTATAACACGTGGCCGCTGATGGACGGGGCCATTATTCCGGCGGATCTGTGGGGCATGCAACCGCTATGGCGCAACTTCTTTGAGAGTGCCAAGACGGTGCAATTCATTCATCGTGGCGGGGCTTATGTGCTGCTTGCTTTGGTTTTCATTCACATGATTTCAACACTGCGCACTGAAGCGGGTACAACGCACGCACGCCGTACTATCGTGTTGTTTTTATTGGTATGTCTGCAAGCGGTCATCGGAATTTTGACGCTTCTGGGGGCCGTGCAATTCCACATGGCGCTGACCCACCAAGCAGTTGCATTTGTGGTGTTGTTCTTTGCAATCGCCCATTGGCGAGCAACCAAAGGCAGTTATAGTTTGCCGACAGAAGTACAAGAGCGAGCTTAAAGCGAGCGCAATACCAAATCGAGGTTTTGCACTGCAGCGCCTGATGCGCCTTTACCCAGATTGTCATAGACAGCGATGAGAACAGCCTGAGCGCGCTCGTCATTGGCGTGGACATGCAGCATCATCTTGTTGGTATTGTTATAGATTTCAGGATTTATGTCGCCTGAGCGCTCGCCATTGTTAAACGGAGCAACTTCTACCGAACTGTTCTTTATTGACGCAAAATGATCTGCAATCGCACCATGAATGTCAGCGCCCTTTGGGATCGCGCCCAGCGCACCAAGCTGCAGTGGCACCATCGTGATCATGCCTTGCGCAAAATTACCCACAACCGGTTGCATCAATGGATCATGGGTGAGCAATGCTTTGGCTTTGAGTTCGCCGACATGCTTATGCTTCAAATTAAGACCATAGGGAAAATACTCAACGGCATCCTCGCCCTTGGCCTCATAGTCTTCAATCATTTGCCGTCCACCACCTGAATAGCCCGAGATGCCGGACATCGTGACTGGAAAGTCAGCAGGCAAAAGCCCAGCCTTGACGAGCGGGCGCAACATCGCAATTGGGCCTTGAGGCCAGCAACCGGGATTGGCTATCCGTTTGGAATTGCTAATTAAATCCGCTTGGTCAACATCCATTTCTGCAAAACCATAAGCCCAACCAGCAGCGACGCGGTGAGCGGTCGAGGCATCAATGACGCGGGTGCGGTCGCTGGTGATCATGGCAACGCTTTCCTTTGCCGCATCGTCTGGCAGGCAAAGAATGGCAACATCAGAAGCGTTCAAAAAGTCGGCGCGCGCGCCGAGATCTTTGCGCCGATCAGTCGGAATGGAGATAATTTCAATATCTTTACGGCCAGCAAGACGCGTACGGATTTGCAAACCCGTTGTGCCATGTTCTCCATCAATGAATATCTTCGCGACCATTTCAAAAGCTCCGAAATCGTATGTATTTCAATAATTTGGCCCGCAAATCGGATTCAATTTGCGAGCCAGTTGAATCAATTTGAAAGTGACTTAACGCTTGGACTTCTTCTCTGCAAGCAGGCACATAATATACATCGCAACAGTTGACCCAGCTATTGCTGTAATGTCGGCGTGATCATAGGCGGGGGCGACTTCGACGATATCAGAGCCGACCAAATTAAGATCACCCAATTGGCGCAGAACCGACAGAATTTTTGCGCTGGATGGACCGCCTGAAACCGGTGTCCCGGTACCCGGTGCAAACGCGGGATCGAGGCAATCAATATCGAATGTAAGGTAGGCTTTGGCGCTTCCCACATGGCTCTTGATCGCGGCTGCAAGCTGTCCCAACGCCATCTCTTCGACTTCGTAGCCTGGAATAATTTTGATCCCAAAATCTTCAGGTGCATCAGTGCGAATGCCGATCTGGATTGAGCGCTTCGTGTCGATGATACCCTCACGAGCGGCCCGCGCAACGAACGAGCCATGGTCAATCCGCTTGCCATCATCAAACCACGTGTCTTGATGGGCATCAAAATGCACCAGTGCCATCGGGCCATGAATAGCAGCATGGGCTTTGAGCAATGGCCATGTGACGAAGTGATCACCACCCATCGAATAGAGAAATGCGCCAGTCTTCAAAATCTTCAGGGCCTGTTGTTCAATGGCTTTGGGTGTTTTTTGATGGTTGCCAAAATCCAACAGACAATCACCATAGTCGATGACGGAAAGTACATCGAACAGCGGCGATGAAAATGGGTACTGCGGTTCATTATCAAAAATTGCCGATGCGCGGCGAATGGCTTGCGGACCAAAGCGCGCGCCGGGCCGGTTGGAAACAGCGGCGTCAAACGGAATGCCCCAAACCACGACGTCTGCACCGCGCACATCTTTGGAAAACGGACGGCGCATAAACGACAGAGCACCGGCATATGTCGGGTCAATAGCGGCAGAGTTACGGGTGCGAGCGGTGAAGGCGTGATCTATTGGCGGTGTGGACATTTATTTTACTCATTCATGATAATCCAAATTCTAATCATCAGGCATAAGAATTGCCAGTGTTATTGTATGACGTCACTTCAGTCTGAAATCCGTGTCATTACGGGACAGGAATTGTATCTAAATGACCAATGACGGTTCACATGCAGTCGGTGTAAACGGGCAATTGCCGTTAAGCGCGATGCGATTTGAGGCGCTGGATAGCTGGCGCGGTATCTGTGCGCTGTTGGTTGCTATGTTTCATTTTCCGTTGGCAGGCATTATTTCGCAAAACGATTTGGTGCGCGGTGCGTTTCTGTTTGTTGATTTCTTTTTTGTTCTATCGGGGTTTGTGTTCGCCCATGCCTATGGTGCGCGGCTTGCAACAGGGCAGGGCCTTGGCGCATTTTTATTCAATCGTATCGGACGATTAATGCCTTTGCATGTGTTTATGCTGCTTGTTTTGGTAGTGCTTGAGCTCGTGCGATGGAGATTTCAAGGGTTAGGAAACGGGACGGCTGTGTTCAGCGGGCGCAACACGTTGGATGCGATCTTGCCTAATTTATTGATGGTTCATGGCCTTGGCACGATGGATCAAATGACTTGGAATACGCCAAGCTGGAGCATTTCAACGGAGCTTTATGCCTATGCGGCCTTTGGATGCCTTTTTGCTTTATTCAAGCACAAAGCTCACTTTGCAATTGGGCTGGTGATCGTTGCTTGTGGGTTTTTCTTTTACAAGCAATCACTAACGTCCATTGATATGACATACGACTACGGGCTGTTTCGTTGCCTTTATGGCTTTGCGTCTGGCATTTTTGTTCAATGGATATTTATAGCATTGCATGTCCGCTCGCATGGTACGCCGCTGCCCATGCCGCTCATCACGATGATCGAATTACTCATTGTTGCATTGGTCATAAAGTTTGTTTCTACAAACAATTCAGACCTGTTTAGTTTCTTTGCGCCAATGGTTTTCGGGACAGCAGTCTTAGTGTTTGCACGCGAGGGCGGGCTGATTTCAAAATTGCTGAAATTGCGTCCTCTGGTTTACTTAGGCACAATATCGTATTCAATTTATCTCACGCACTTAGCCGTGCAAGGCACGCTTTATGCGTTAGCGCGCTATGCCCATCACCATCTTAACTGGACTGATTTGGTGAAGCTTGAAATTGTCGGCTCGCGCGATTTCGCCTACACACCGTTCGAAAATCTCGTGCTCGTCGGCCTCATGCTTGGCCTCACGATTGCGCTCAGCAGTCTCACCTATCGCTTCGTTGAAAAACCATCACGCGCGTGGTTTCGCAATCGTGCTGAGCAATCGAAAAAGCAAAGCCTCACACCAGCCAAAGGCACCCAAACGGCATAAGATGAACCATTCCTTCTGAATGCCCAAGCGCAGCCTCGCTGAGCAAGTCATACGGTTGAATATCGTTTGTTGGTTGGATTTTGCTTAAGGCAATGGTTTGGACGGTCTCACTAAAATTATAAATGCATGTCACAGTTTGCGCATCGCCATGTCGTTTGAAAGCGAAAAGCTGGGGATGGTCAAAGTCAACAATCTCAGTCGGATGGAGACCTGAAAAAGCTGAGATCGCTTTGCGGCGCGTCATAATGTGTTGCACGCCCCGATAAATGAGCGCGAAAGGCTCTTCGGAATTCTTCCACGCAGCCGCACGGGCCCAATCCATCATGGGACGGTGCATCCATCGGTTATCGTGGGCATGCGCTGGATCGTGACCAAAGGCGTGATCATTGGTCAGCCCAAGCTCATCACCCATATAGAGCAGCGGAATGCCGCCAAAGGCTGCAATGAGCGCATTGCCCATGAGAATGCGTGCGATGCTCAAATGGATAGCGCCGGCGTCGCCATTTGCCAACGCCGTTTCAAGGCCAGCAAGGCTGGCAAAAGCACCACTATTGCGCCGGTCACCTGTCGCTTCATTTTGTTGAAAC
>JBGTAU010000307.1:0-4323 GCA_041749675.1 Rhizobiaceae bacterium
CAGTCAAGCGATTCCGTGGCAAATGACGGCGTTTTTTCTATCCTAAAACCAAATGACCAAGCGGTATTTTCATTGCAATATACTGTCACCCAAGAAGATGTGGACTTACTACAATAAAGCACCGTGATTGTATCTCAATCGGACTGTTGAACTCCATGCATATTTCAGCAATATAGTTGACAGTTCACCTAACACAATTGGCAGGTCAAACTGATTGGCCAAGCTGGGAATTATTGTAAAACTGCTTAAATGTACCACAAAAGTAAAATTATATTTGCCCTTCAACATAAGCTTAGGCGTGTGTTGAATCGGCGTGTCTTTTGGCTTTTAAGCTGGCTCATTTTATCTTCTCATGCGATGGCCTTTGACGGATTTCCAGGTGAAGCGATTTCCGGGACTGGTAGCATTACACGAACAACTGTTGGCGCGACGGGAGAAGTCGACGAGCCAACAATCGCGGCCATAAATCCAATCAACAGTATGTGGTATTCGTGGACCGCGGTAAGCGCGGGGCAAGTTGTTGTTCAAACCTGCAGTGCCACACTCACAAACTTCAACACGATACTCAGCTCATTCTCCGGTACGACGATCGATGCGCTCACGTTAATCAGCCGCAGCGATAACGTTGGTGGCTGCGCGACCTCGACGGGAACAGGCAACGGCAGTCGAGTCACGCTTTACGTTGAAGCCGGCACTACCTACCGCATTCAAGTGGATGGCGCGGGTGCCGCAGTTGGGCAGTTTTTGTTAACTTACACATTTACTGCCGCGTCCTATACAAGAACCGTCACAGATGCTGCCGCCACCGAGGGCGCAGATACAGCGGCGTTTAATCTCCGCTTGCGCACTAGACCAACAGGTACAACTGTAGTTACGATTGGGCCATCGCCGACTGGACAATGTACTTTTTCACCGGCCACACTCACATTTACGACTGCAAACTGGAATACATATCAGCTGATAACAGCCACTGCTGTCGATGATTTGGCAATTGAAGGCGTTCATGCGTGTGGAAACGCGCCTATAAGTGCGACTGGCAGCAACTATTCCAGTGTGACAGGAACGACGCCAAATTTGACTGTCAATGACAATGATTTTCCAAGTTTAGTTCTTGCAACCACCGATGCGACAGCGACTGAGGGTGGTGGTACGGGCGCCTTCACTTTGCGGCTGAGCGGCAGACCATCGGGAACTGTGACCGTCGCTATTGGGGCATCACCAGGTGGGCAGTGCACGTTCTCCCGGACATCACTTACCTTCACCACTACCAACTGGAACACTCCAAGAGCGGTCACTGTCACTGCGTTTAATGACCTCCTTGTAGAAGGCGCGCACACGTGCACCACCGGTATAATAATAGCGACCGGCGGCGGCATGACTGGCGCGACAGCCCCCTCACCAACCTTCGCGATCACGGATAACGATACAGCCTCGATCGTCGTCGCAAAAAATGCCAATGTGGCGAGCGTGGCAAACGCGGGCGATTCGATTGTTTATTCGGTGTCCGTTAGAAATACTGGTTCGGGCGCTGCCACGGCACTGATCGTTTCAGATAGTTTGGTACCAATGATTTGTCCCACGAGTGGCACCAATACAATCGCGTTATTGGCGCCTGGTGCTACCGTCATTTGCTCGGCTTCCTATCTTGCGACACAAGCCGACTTCGACAGCAATGGAGGCGGTGATGGCGACATAGACAATAACGTCAGTGTTGCGGGGACATCCGGCGGTGTTGCGGTCAGCGGGTCAAGTCAAACCTCCGTTTTATGTTTGCAAAATCCGAGCTTGGTTATGGTAAAATCATCGGTGCCCATCATTGGCCCACTCGTCGCGGGTCAGACGATTGATTACACATATACCGTGACCAATAATGGAAATATCACGATGTCGAATATCAGCATTGACGAAATTAGCTTTAATGGCACCAGTCCATTGGCAGGCGCTGCTAATGAGTCGCGTACAGACAATGCGCCTACGGGCGACTCGCCTGATAATATCGTGAATGATGGCGTTTGGTCGACGCTGGGGGTCGGCGATGTGGCTGTTTTTCAAGTCAGCTACACTTTGACACAAGTTGATTTTGAATTGTTGCAATAGACAATCATTTGGCTTGATTGCTCGGCAGTGTTTGGCCAAATTAGAGCGATGATGATTATGCCAGCCCATATAGCTTTCGATACAAAAACACGACACTTATCGTTAGATCCACGTGAACCATTATTCTATCAAAACCCTTACGCGGCGTATGCTCTGCTTCACGCCAAATCGCCAACATACTATTGGGAACAATATGGGCTTTGGTGTTTTGGGGGATACGAGGACGTCAGCCGGTTGCTGCGCGACAAGCGCTTTGGGCGTGAAAACCGGTGGGGGGCACCGTTGAACCCCGTGCCAGGACGCGATCATATCGCGCACTTTGATGCAGTCGAGCGTGGTTCATTGTTAGAGCGCGAGCCCCCTGCTCATACCCGGCTGCGCACACTAGTTAACCGTGCCTTTGTTTCGCGCTCCGTGGAGCGCTTGAAACCACGCATCGAAGCGTTGGCAAACGAATTGGTTGACCAATTTCCGCAAGACCAAAGCTTTGACTTATTGCCCGCCTTTGCCACGCCCATTCCGCTCATCGTGATTTGCGAACTATTGGGTGTGCCCGCCGAAGAGGCAAATAGCTTACTTGGCTGGTCGCATGCCATGTGCGAAATGTACGTGCCATTGCGTACCCATGACGCAGAATTACGCGCGGATAAGGCCGCTGCGGAATTTAGTGACTTTCTCAAGGATCACATAAAAGTTCATCGCCACAATGGCAGCGATGATCTCTTGTCAGCGTTGATTGCGGTGCGCGATACTGGCGAAAAACTCAGCGACGAGGAGCTGATCTCAACGTGTGTCTTGCTGCTGAATGCAGGGCATGAGGCGACTGTGCATCAGACTGGCAATGCAGTGCATGCAATCCTCAATCACAATGTCGGTGATCTGCGCGATCTGTTTGCCTCGCCAGAGGCATGCGCAGCGACAGTGGATGAAACGTTCCGGTACGACGCGCCGCTGCATATGTTTACCCGTTATGCTTATGAGCGCGTCGATTTTGGCAGTGGTGTGATTGTCGAGGAAGGTCAAAGCGTAGGACTCTTGCTTGGCATGGCCAATCACGATCCGAAAAGGTTTGATCGGCCAAACGAATTTTTACCATTACGAACCGATCAAAAGAATGTCTCTTTCGGCGCAGGTATTCATTTCTGCATCGGTGCGCCGCTAGCGAAACTTGAACTGCAAACGTCTTTGAAAGTGCTGTTTGATCGATTGCCTCAGCTGACGCTCGCGGCCTCCGCCCATTATCGCAACAGCTATCATTTTCATGGGCTCGAAAGTCTAATGGTTAGGGCTTAGCCAGCGTTCTTGTCGTATTGGCATCAAATCCTTCTTCTTCATCGAGCCAAGTGAAATTCCCGTTTAAGGTCAATGCTTTACCAAGCGCTTTGTTGAATGCGCCGAGCGTTCCTATGGTGATGCGCGAGACATAGGCACCCTGATCAGTCCATAGGCACGCCAGACGCCGCGTGTCGTCAACTTTATGCAGGTGTTTTGCGAGTGCCACGAAGGGCGCAGTGCTGAGATATTTTTCAGCACCTTGATAGCGACACTCAAATCTTTCTCCATTTAAATCGACAAATATTTGAACTTTGTGATCGACAGCCACTCCAACCACCAGATTTGCAAACACGATTTCAGGTCGGCAAATCTCTAATATTGCCTGAACTTGTGCTTCGATCGTTTTTTGAAATTGTTCCGTTTTGGAGGGCAAAAATGTAAAATTTGCGTCGTATCGGGACATTTCAAAATCATGATGATAGTGATTGGCCTCCTCTAACGCCACGAAAACTGCATCGAGCGTGATGGGCTCACCATAATCTGCAAGCGCTTCGACTAACATGTCACTCGTTGGGCATTCAGGTGAAAAAAAACCAAAAGACTTCAATGCGGAAAGTGCACGGTCCAGCTGTTGTAGAGATTTTTTAGACAATTGCGCATTTGGCATCGACGCAGAAGACAATTCACTCTTGCCCGACCTATCTTTCGAATTTTGTTTTATCTTCGGACGCATCGTTAAATCGAGCAGAGTTTTGCCATGACTTTTGAGCCAAACGGCAACGACACCAAAACCCGACATAGCCAATGCCAAAATGCCAACCATGCGGCTAAGGATATCGGTGTGGAATAGCGTCAGAAATATGCCAACGACAAAAAAGATCACCAATGCCAGCACAAGTTTGGGCGTTTCAGGCACTGTCTTAGTTCCCTTGCCTAAAGCCTGATCACATA
>JBGTAU010000308.1:0-8974 GCA_041749675.1 Rhizobiaceae bacterium
CTAGGCGTCATTGCGCTCACCCGCGCTTTGGAGGATCCGACCAAATCCGCGCGTCCTGTCGCTATTTTGGTGCTGGTTGGATTTATCAATATTCCCATCATCAAATTTTCCGTCAATTGGTGGAACACATTGCATCAGCCAGCATCGGTATTTCGCGCTGATGGTCCGACATTAGACACTTCATTCCTCTGGCCGCTTCTGCTTACCGCAATCGGATTCAGCCTGTTGTTTTTCGCGCTGCATCTGATGGCCATGCAAAATGAAATTTGGTCGCGCCGAGCGGTGGCCATGAAACGCTTAGCAACACGTGGTTCGACATCATGAGTGCTGACCGCTGGACCTTTGTTTTGAGCGCCTATGGAATTTCATTTATCGTATTGGCGCTATTGATCGCGTGGATTGTCTCGAACCGACGCAGCGCCAAGCGCGATCTTGCAAGCCTCGAAGCGGCAGGCATCAAACGTCGCTCGGACAATTGACATGAATGATAGCCCACTGCCCAAACGCAATTATTTTGTGTTTCTTCCTATTGTGTTGTTTGTGGCGTTGGCCTCAATTTTCGCCAGCCAATTATTATCGGGTAAAGACAACAGCGTTCTACCCTCTGTTCTTGTTGGTAAGCCCGCACCCGCAACCGATTTGCCCGCTCTTGACCCGCAATTTCCTGGCATCAACTCTGCCAATTTCAAAGGTCGCGTAACTGTGCTCAATGTTTTCGCATCATGGTGCGTGCCGTGCCGCGAAGAGCATCCATTTCTTTTGGAGCTAACCAAAGATCAGCGCTTCACGTTGGCTGGCTTCAACTACAAAGACACCAGCCTCAACGCGATGGAATTTATCCGAAAGCTCGGCAATCCCTACGATGAAATAGGCGCAGACCTTTCCGGACGCGCAGGAATTGACTGGGGTATCTATGGTGTTCCAGAGACTTACATCATCGATAAAAGCGGGTTGATCACACACAAGCATGTCGGTCCGCTTGATGGTCAAGTTATCGAACAAGAACTGATGCCGATCATCGAAAAAGCCTTGGCTGGTTCTTGAAGCTCAAGTTCTTGAAGCTCAAGTTCTTGAGGCTCAAGTTCTTGAGGCTAATGTGCGCTCAAGAGACTCTCACCGCAACGTGACTTCCTGTTGAATTGAGAGCCAGCTATGGTCATGCTCAGAAACCTTGAGTGTGAAATATGAACGCAATTTGGAAATCGTCTGCATCAGCCTTGTTCGGTCTCGTTGCCTTAATCAGCAGCGCATCCGCCGAGCCAGTCAAAGGCGTGGTTGAATTGTTCACCAGCCAAAGCTGCTCATCTTGCCCACCGGCGGATAAAGTGCTCGGCACCTTAATCAAGCGCGATGGCATCATTGGCTTGGCCTACCATGTTGACTACTGGGATTATCTGGATTGGAAGGATACGTTCTCATCCAAGGAATCCACTGCGCGCCAATACGGCTACGCCACCTCGTTTCATTCCAGCCAGGTTTATACGCCGCAACTCATTGTCAATGGTCGCACCAGCGTGAAGGCGGGCTCACCAGATAGTGTTTTTGCAGCTATCGATGCTATGACCAAATCCGGCCAAGGCTTGCCAGTCAATGTCAGCGCCGACCTTAACGCTAAGCGCTTATCGGTAACGGCCGGTAAGGGGGCAGGCGCTGCTAATCTGGTGCTGGTTATTTTTGACGCCAAAGACACAGTTGCCATTAAACGCGGCGAAAACACCGGCAAGACCATCGAATACCACAATGCCGTCACTGGCTTTCAAACCATTGGCATGTGGAAAGGTGAGGAACTCACCGTCGAATTGCCGCGCAGCGAATATTTGAAAGAAAAAGGCTACGGCTGCGCCATTCTATTGCAACGCGTCACCGACAAAGGCACCCCCGGCGAAATCATCGGCGCGACGATTGTTGATGGAGCATCCAGCTAGACATTTTACAGGCCTTGTCTCTGCTCCAGAAAGTAAATTTGCGAGTCAGCCAGAGTAATTTTGCGAGTACCGGAGCGGAGAGTAGGTTTGGTACGTGAGCACCGGAAGCGCAGCAAAATTGCGCTGGATGGCCGCAAATTTGTTTTCTCGAGTAGAGACAAAAAAGCCGGAGCCTTAAGCCCCGGCAATAAAACAACAGATCGCACCTGAGTGGTCCAGTCAGCCTCAACGCCGAGGGCGGGGGGCTTGGGGTTCGGCGCTCAAGATTGACCGGACCGTCTCAGGCAACGCTGCGATGGTGCTGGTCAATCAGGGCGGCGATTGGGCCAAATTGCGGCAAAACCTTGTCGCAGCGTTCACCTCGTGAAACCTTTGTTTCAAGACTGTGATTAAAAGCGGTTTCAAAATTGAACACGAAATCACCACTTGCAAAACTTCATTTGTCGGTTCACTTTTACGCATTGCCAACAGGAAAAACCAAGCAATGGATGACAGTGGCGGACAACTCGAACCAGAGCAGAATGTCATTGCTTTACGGGAGTTCGCAACACGAAACCACACCATGCCGGTGATGTTTGAGCGCAAAGAGCTCAATCTCATCTTTAATGTTTATGGCCAAATGGTCGGGGCTGGCGAGTGGAAGGACTATGGACTGGACAGTCTGGGCGATTGCGCAGTATTTTCTGTCTTTCGCCGCTTTGGTGAATATCCGCTTTATCGCATTGAGAAGCATCCGAAATTAGCGCGCAAACAAGGCGCATTTTCAGTGGTCAATGCCAACGGCTTCGTACTCAAGCGCGGCCATGAATTGAAGCAAGTTTTGCGCGTTTTCGACAAGACACTGCGGCTCGTGGAATAGAACTATAGCCCGTTCCAGTCACTTGCCGGAAATGCCACCTGATCCGGCAGCATATCAGCGCCGCCATTCATCGCTTTTTGCATGATCACTGTGTCGATCCATTGCCCGAACTTGAAGCCAGAGCCAGCAATCGTGCCACTATGGGCGAAACCTAGGCTTTCATGCAGTGCAACAGATCCCTTGTTGCCTTTGCCGTCGCCAATCACCGCAATCATTTGGTGATAGCCTTGGGCCTCGCAAATCGCAAGCAAGCGCTGCAACAAGGCTTTGCCAATGCCTTTGCCTTTGGCTTCAGGAGCAACATAGATCGAATCCTCAATGCCCCAACGATAGGCAGGCCGCGAACGGAATGGTGAGGCATAAGCATATGCCATGATCACGCCGCCCTCCTCTGCCACCAGCCAAGGGAAGCCATGCCCCGTGAAGTGCTGAAAACGCCGCGTCATCTCCGCCTCGTTCGGCGGGTCCAATTCATATGTGCCCGTACCATGCAGCACTGCATGTTCATAGATCGCCGTGATATCGCCGACATCATCAAGGACTGCATCGCGTATGTTCATCGTCTCATCTCCGTTAAGCATCAGTAGCGCAAACGGAAATCCACCTGCAAACAAAAAAGGCGACCCGAAGGCCGCCTTTTCGAAGAGTTTAGCTCAAGCGAATTTTTACTCGCGGTTGCCCATGAAGCGCAGCAGGAACATGAACAAGTTGATGAAGTCGAGGTAGAGGTTCAAAGCGCCCATGATTGCCTTGCGGCCACCGGTGACGTCATCGTCGCCTTCATAATACATTTCCTTGATCTTCTGGGTGTCGTAAGCAGTCAAGCCTGCAAAAATCAACACGCCAAGAACCGACACAGCAAAATCAAGCGCTGAGGAGCCGAGGAAGATGTTGACGATCGAAGCGATGATGATGCCGAACAGGCCCATAATCAGGAACGACCCCATGGCGGTCAGATCGCGCTTAGTGGTGTAGCCATAAAGCGAAAGTGAACCAAACGCTGCTGCCGTTACAAAGAACGTCTTAACGATGGACGCTTCTGTGTAGACCATGAAAATCGTCGAGAGTGATGCGCCAACCAGTGCCGCGTAAGCCCAGAACGTCGTCTGCGCTGCCGCCACACTCATGGTGTGAATACGAAAGCCGAGGAAGAACACCAAGGCGAGCGGTGCGAAAACCACCACCCAGCGGAACGAGCTGGCATAGATCAACTGTGCAAATGTTGGATTGGCATAGGCATAAGCAAATACCCCATAAGCCACAATACCAGTGATTGCCAAACCCATGGCCATCAAATTATAGACCCGAAGCATATAGCTGCGCAGGCCTTCGTCTATATCCGCGCCGGTCTGCGTGTTTGAAACCGAGCGCAAGGGAGTGTTGCGATACTCAGACATAATTGTCCTCTTTTATCCCGTCGGGTGTCTAGTGATTAAAGCGACTGTGCCCAATCATCTAAAGGCTCCGCTGGCGGGAATCCAGCATACCTGCTTTAGAGTATGGGTATTGTTTGCCCAAACGACAAGAGGGTTTGTGATTCATTTTTATTTCAGCGCAATCAAATGGTGCGCAGCACCGGCGCAGACTTTTGGCCCAATATGCGCCATGTTCCGGCTAACCCCATCCCAATGGTCAAAATCAGAGACAAAACAATCGTCACAATCGCCACCATCGGTTCGGGATAAAAAGTCAAATTCATCAATTTGACGATCACTAGCCAAGCCCCAAGCGTACCGGCCATCAGCGCAAAAATCGCAGTGACCAATCCGATCAACACATATTCCAGCACAAATGCACTGATCAGTGTGCGCCGCGTTGCACCGAGCATTTTCAAAATGACCGCATCGCGAACCCGTGCACGATTGCCCGCTGCTAACGCTCCAGCCAACACCAACACCGATGCGATCAGCGCAACTGACGCTGCCACCCGCACTGCCGTGCTAAACTGAGCCACAAAATTATTCGCCATCGCCAGCGCATCTTTCACGCGTACGCTTGTGATTGCCGGATAAGCCCGCGTCACGGCGGTCAGGATCGCACCCTCTTGCGCCGCACTTGCCGAAGGATCACTCAAAGTCGCCAGCCAAGCATGGGGTGCGCCCTTAAACATGGAAGGCGAGAACACCATCACAAAATTGATCGACAATGAGCGCCATTCGACTTGCCGCAAATTTGCGATTTTGGCGGTGAAGTCGCGTCCCAGCACATTCACCGAAACTGTATCACCAACGACAAGCCCCAGCTCACCCGCCTCTTCCGCTGAGAATGATACCAACGGCTCACCGGTATAATCGTCTGCCCACCACGAACCAGCGCTGAGCGAACTATTTTCTGGCAGTTTTGGCGCATAAGTGATCCCACGATCACCGCGCAGCACCCAAGTTGCTTCCGGCGGCACTTTATAGTCTGCGATATCGATGCCCTTCAGCTTGGTGATACGCCCGCGCAGCATCGGCACGGTCTGAATTTTGCCCAACGGTGATTGCTGAGCGAGCAGCACCGAAAATCCATCCACTTCGCTCGATTGAATATCGGTGAAGAAAAAATCAGGTGCTTTGCCCGCAATGTTTCCGGAAATCTGACTGCGCAAATTCACATCAATTAATGAGATCGCGCTGAGCAAAGTGAGACCCAAACCGAGCGAAATCACCACCGGACGGGTAATCGCGCCCGGGCGGAATAAATTGCCAACCGCCAAGCGCCAGACTGTTGAGCGTGCCCGCGGGGTACGCTTGGCCGCCGCGACCACCAACATGGATACCAAACCCAGCAGCACGAAACCTGCCAACGCGCCGCCTAAGAAGTATATCGCAGTGCGCCGCTCTTCGGAGGCAAACACGGCCAGTGCGCCAGTTAAAGCCAGCACCAACAGCGCTGACAATTGCCAAGCCAAGCCCGCTTTTTGGCCACCTTCCACGGCGGCATCGCGAAACAACATCGTTGGCTTCACATCAATCGTGCGCCCCAATGGAATAAGTGCAAACCCGAGCGTCGTGAGCATTCCAAATAGACCGGCGAGCAGCAGTGGCCCGAACTGGATCGAGCGCTCAATTTGCAGCGGCAAATATTGCATCAAAACCGAAGCGGTTAACGGCGGAACCAATGCGGCAATGATCATACCGATGAGTGACCCAGCCATACCAATCATCAATATTTGAATGAGATACACCCGCGCCACAAAGCCACCGCTTGCGCCTAGGCTTTTGAACGTAGCGATCACCGGGCGTTTCGCATCCAAGTGCGCCTGCACCGCATTGGCAACGCCGACGCCGCCAACCAACAGAGCGCACAGCGCGACCAGTGCCAAAAACTGCGAGAAGCGCTCAACCGTATCTGAAAGCGCGGGCGCCGCATTGCTGCTCACACGCACCCGAAATCCGTTGTCGCCAAGCTCAGCGCGCAAATCCTTTTGCAGCGTTTGCAGTTCGGACTTGCTGCGTTCGATTGGCAATTTCACTTTATAATGCGTTTCAGCCAAACTGCCCTCGCGCATCAAACCAGCTTTTTGCACCGCATCGAGTGACACCATTAGGCGAGGCGCAAAGGCAAATCCATCAGACAGTGCATCCGGTTCGGTGAGCAATTGCGCCCGCATTTCGAGCGCGATATCGCCGAGCAATAGGGTATCGCCGACTTTCAACTGCAATCGGTCAAACAAAATTTGCGGCGCGACCGCGCCATAGCGGCCATTTTTAAGCGCTAATAATTCCACAAACGGCGTATCAGTATTGGTTTCAACAGCGCCATATAATGGATAAACGCCATCGACGCCTTTAACTTGGACAAGGTTTTGATCGCTGCCATCTTCCAGCCGCGCCATCGAGCGCAAAGTAATGGTTTTCGACACTTGACCGAGCGCTTCAATGCGTTTGACCTCATCCGCACTTGCCGTGCGTTGCACCAATTCAAAGCCAATATCGCCGCCAAGAATCCCGCGCCCCTCGCGCTCGATGGACCCTGAGATGCCGCCGCCGACAGCATTCACAGCGCCAATCGCAGCAACACCGAGCGCGATGCACGCGATAAATACGCGGAACCCCATCAACCCACCGCGTAGTTCGCGAAAGGCAAACCGCACAGCAAGTTGCAATGACGATAGCCAGGCCATCAAATCTGCCCCGCCACTTCAACCAAACTGTCATCGATCACTTGGCCAGCACGCATCCGAATTTGCCGGTCGCAGCGGGCTGCCAGTTGCGGATCATGGGTGACCAAAAGCATGGTCATCCCGCGTTCGCGGCAAGCCGCAAACAACAAATCAGCAACATGGCTACCAGTCACCAAATCCAGGTTACCCGTTGGCTCGTCCGCCACCAACATTTGCGGCTCTGGCGCCAACGCCCGCGCAATCGCCACCCGCTGCTGCTCGCCACCGGACAATTGTCCCGGAAAATGGGTGAGGCGTTCGCCAAGGCCAACCTTGACCAGCTCTTCGCGCGCGCGCTCAAAAGCCTGAGGATGACCGGCCAATTCCAACGGAACGGCCACGTTTTCAAGCGCGGTCATATTGGGGATGAGGTGAAAGGATTGAAACACAATGCCGATTGAGCGCCCGCGAAAGATCGCCAATTCATCTTCACTCATCGATGAAATTGTAGTTCCAGCGATCTCAATCGAGCCGCTATCCGCCCGCTCCAAGCCAGATAGCACCATCAAAAGCGATGTCTTGCCCGAACCCGATGGACCAACGATGCCCAGCGAAGCGCCGCGCTGCACTGAAAATTTCACTCCATCCAGAACCTTCACCTCACTCGCGCCGTCTCCCAATGTCAAATTCACGTTATCGAGCTTCAATACTGTTTCGTTCACGAAATGGCTTTCTATATAAAGGGAGACTATGATTTTGGTTATGCAACGCTTCGACAGGAATTACATGTTACAAATTGTTCATTTCATCCCACGCCTTAAGAATTTGGGGCAGTTGTTGGTTTTGCTCATATGGGGCATCGCGTCGTCAGTTTCCAATGGCGGTGCGGCTGAAAATTCAGAATCGCTGCAAATCGTCGGTTTTGGTGATAGCCTTATGGCTGGATATGAATTGCCCGAAAGCGATGGCTTTCCTGCCGTTTTGCAAGCTGTGCTCAAAGCCAAGGGTTTCAACGTAACCGTCGCCAACGCTGGCGTGTCCGGCGATACCACCTCAGGCGGCTTGGAGCGATTGGACTGGTCCGTGCCCGACGGCACCAAACTGGTGATTCTTGAACTGGGCGCCAATGATGCTTTGCGCGGCATTTCACCTAAAATCACCCGCGATAATTTGGACCAAATGATCACCCGCCTGAAAGCGCGCAATATTGCCGTTGTGCTCGCCGGAATGCTCGCACCACCCAACATGGGCACCGAATATGAAACAGCGTTCAACGCCATTTATCCAGAACTCGCCGCCAAACATGCTGTGCCGCTTATCCCGTTCTTCTTGAATGGCGTAGCAGGCAATGCCGCCTTGCAATTACAAGATCGTTTGCATCCGAACCGCCAAGGGGTTGATGTCATGGTCGAAAATGCCATGCCAATTATTGCATCGCAGATTGAAATGATGGCTCAGAAAAATTAGGCGACACAAAATTGTCACTTGCGAAAGTCACCGTTCAGTGATCCGTTTGAGTTAGACGCACAGATTCGAGGAGGTACACATCATGCCGCGCTTGTTCACAGCACTCGAGATTCCCCATGATGCCGCTTTGTCACTGTCACTGTTGCGCGGCGGCCTGCCCGGTAGCCGCTGGATTGATACGGAAAATTATCACATAACATTGCGCTTCATTGGAGATGTGGAAAGCCATGTCGCTGATGAAATCGCCAGCGCATTGGACCGCGTCCAGCGCCCACCATTTGAAATCGCGTTGCAAGGCGTTGGCCAATTTGGCGGCAAGAAGCCCCATTCGATTTGGGCAGGCGTGACGCCCATTCATGAGATGATTTTGCTGCAGGCCGAAATCGAACGGCTCTGCCAGCGCCTGCACATTGCGCCGGACCCTCGCAAATTCACACCGCATGTTACATTGGCGCGCCTGCGCAACGCATCGGTCAACGATGTCGCGCACTACCTGTCATCACGCGGCAATTTTTCCACCAAACCCTTCACAGTTTCGCGTTTTGTGCTGTTGTCCTCACGCGATTCAGTCGGGGGCGGACCTTATATTACCGAAGAAGCGTATCCATTGGTGCGGCACACTGGGAGTGTTAAGCC
>JBGTAU010000309.1:0-2030 GCA_041749675.1 Rhizobiaceae bacterium
ATCAAGAAGGCCACGACAGGCCGGCGTGATACCAAAAACAAAAGCACGGCGCGCGGCACGTCCGTCGGTGCATCATCTGATCCGAAGACACGCGCGGCCGCGGGTTTGAACCCGGTCTCAGGCCTCGAAATTTCGCTCGAAGAAGCAGAAATGATGGCACCCAATGGCGTGACTGCGACCGTCGAGGCGCTGTCTGCTTTGATTGAATCGGGCAACCCCTTGTTCAAAAATGGCAAAATGTGGGAGCCACATCGGCCTCAACGTCCGGAAAAATCAGAGGGCGGTGTTCGCTTTGAAATGGTGACAGATTTTACGCCATCGGGTGATCAGCCAACGGCGATCAAAGATCTGGTAGAAGGAATTGAGAACGACGACCGCACGCAAGTGTTGCTCGGCGTCACCGGTTCCGGCAAGACCTTCACCGCCGCTCAAGTTATCCAAGCCACCCAGCGCCCCGCGCTGATTTTGGCACCGAATAAGACGCTGGCTGCGCAGCTATACGGCGAGATGAAATCATTCTTCCCAAACAATGCGGTCGAGTATTTCGTTTCTTATTACGACTATTATCAGCCCGAAGCCTATGTGGCGCGGACCGATACGTTCATCGAAAAAGAGTCGTCCATTAACGAGCAAATCGACCGGATGCGCCACTCCGCCACGCGCTCACTGCTCGAGCGCGATGATTGCATCATCGTAGCGTCCGTGTCATGCATTTACGGTATCGGCTCGGTCGAAACCTACACCGCTATGACCTTCCAAATGAAGGTCGGCGACAAGTTGGACCAGCGGGCGCTGCTCGCGGATTTGGTGGCGCAGCAGTATAAACGCCGCGATATGGATTTCGTGCGCGGCTCGTTCCGTGTGCGCGGTGATACCATTGAAATTTTCCCCGCCCATTTGGAAGATCGCGCGTGGCGCATTTCGATGTTCGGCGATGAGATTGACTCCATCGTCGAGTTTGATCCGCTATCCGGCAAGAAGACCGATGATCTAAAACAAGTCAAAATCTACGCCAACTCGCATTATGTCACGCCGCGCCCAACGCTACAGCAAGCCGTAAAGAGCATTCAAAACGAATTGCAACAGCGCCTTGCCGAACTCACGAAAGCTGGTCGCTTGCTCGAAGCGCAACGGTTAGAACAGCGCTGCACGTTTGATATCGAAATGCTAGAAGCCACCGGCTCGTGCGCGGGCATTGAGAATTATTCGCGCTATCTGACTGGCCGCCAGCCGGGCGAGCCGCCGCCCACCCTGTTCGAATATATCCCTGACAATGCGCTGGTGTTCATCGACGAAAGCCACGTCACTATTCCGCAAATCGGCGCGATGTATCGCGGCGACTTTAAGCGCAAAGCGACGCTGGCCGAATATGGATTTCGTCTTCCGTCGTGCATGGATAATCGCCCGCTGCGCTTTGAGGAATGGGACGCTATGCGCCCGCTCACCGTCGCGGTTTCCGCCACGCCTGCGAAATGGGAAATGGAACAGGCCGGCGGCGTGTTTGCCGAGCAGGTCATCCGCCCGACGGGCCTCATTGATCCGCCCGTCGAAGTGCGCCCAGCAAAGTCTCAGGTCGATGACGTGTTGGGTGAAATCCGCGAGACGACGGCCAAGGGTTACCGCACGCTGGTCACGGTTTTGACCAAGCGCATGGCCGAAGACCTCACCGAATATCTGCATGAGCAGAGCGTGCGTGTGCGCTATATGCACGCCGATATCGACACGCTGGAGCGCATCGAAATCCTGCGCGATTTGCGGCTCGGGGCGTTTGATGTGCTGGTCGGCATCAACCTGTTGCGCGAAGGGTTGGACATTCCGGAGTGTGCGCTGGTCGCCATTTTGGATGCGGACAAGGAAGGCTTTCTGCGTTCCGAAACTTCGCTGATCCAAACCATCGGCCGCGCCGCGCGTAACGTGGATGGCAAAGTCGTGCTTTATGCCGACAACATCACCGGCTCAATGGAGCGGGCGATGGCCGAGACCGACCGCCGCCGCGAGAAGCAACGCGCCTATAATCTGGAGCACGGCAT
>JBGTAU010000310.1:0-3266 GCA_041749675.1 Rhizobiaceae bacterium
GCTTTCGAACGGCACAAAGCCTTCTAGAATCAGCGGCACCGAACCAAAGGAAGCGTAAATGCCGTTAATCGCCGCATCGTTCGTCTGGCGCAATACCTTTTGACCTTTGCCATCATAACCAAGGCGACGTGTCTTCAAAACGCCATTGCCAGAAAACGCCGCAAGCGCGGTGCGCAAATCTTCATCGCTATCCACATTGGCAAACGGCGCGGTCGCAATGCCCGCTTTGTACAAAAACGTCTTTTCAACAAATCGATCTTGCGCAGCCTCTAGCGCCTCAACGCCGGGACGAACGGACGTGATCGCATCAATGATACGGGCAGCCGAGACCGGTACATTTTCAAATTCATAAGTGACGACACCGCAATCACGCGCAAATTCGGCAAGTTTAACGGCGTCATCATAACCAGCTACAACATGCCCATTGGCGACTTGCGCCGCCGGAGCGTTTGGATCTGGATCAAACACCAAAGTTCGATAGCCAAGCCTTGCTGCCGCCATACACATCATTCGTGCCAATTGCCCGCCGCCGAGCATGCCGATGGTCGACCCAAACGCGAGTGCCATTAAGCGTCGTCCGATGGATACAGCGCAACCTTGTCGGTCTGCGCACTGCGCCAGCCACGCAAACGAGATGCCAAGTCCTCGTCAAATAAAGCCAAAACTGCAGCGGCCATGAGCGCTGCATTCACAGCACCCGCCTTACCGATCGCTAATGTGCCAACAGGAATGCCCGCTGGCATTTGCACAATGGACAACAGCGAATCTTGTCCAGATAGCGCCTTAGATTCCACAGGAACTCCAAATACGGGAAGTTCTGTCATCGAAGCAGCCATGCCAGGCAAATGCGCCGCGCCACCCGCACCTGCGATGACTACCTTGAAACCATTATTTTTAGCTTCAGTCGCAAAGTCATAAAGTCTTTTTGGTGTGCGATGCGCAGAAATGATCAAATCTTGGTGCGCGATGCCCAAGGCATCCAGCGTCTCGGCGGCATTGCGCATGGTCGCCCAGTCAGATTGGCTTCCCATAATGATAGCAACAGGCGGCTTGTTCATGCGATGGCCCCGCTTAAAACGCGGCAATTAAACCATTCGCCTTAGACCGACAAGTCCACGGCACGAAGTTTTGCATGTTAGGCAATTATATCAGGAATGATCTGCTCTTCGAGACGCAACATCTGGTCTTTCAGCGTCAGCTTCTTTTTCTTCATGCGTTGGATTTGTAACGTGTCACAGCCTGTCTTGAGCATCGCCTCAATGGCGGCATCAAAATCAGCGTGGTCTTGGCGCAATCGGGCCAAAATTAAACGTACTTCAGCCTGATCCTGATCGGACATACTTATTCCATGACAAAAATATTGACCCGCCTCCCCGATAGGAAAGCAGTCAAAAAGCTCAAACTTCTTGAAATCCATCATCAGAGATCACCGGTTAAAACTTTGTTAACCAGCCGCGAGCCGTATAACATAAAAAGTTCAAAAAGGAAATTGGACTATGAGAAAATGGACAAGATTTCGATCTCATGCCACGTTCTGATTCGTCGCCTCATAGTGAGCCGACTGGGGTGCGCCCCATTCCTTAGGCACGATTAGGGAGATACATTCATGACGATACAATCGCATCTCGAGACGCTGGTAAAAAAACACGGAGCGCTCGAGACTGAAATCGCGGAGGCCATGGCCCACCCATCGATCAACGATATCGTTTTGACAGATCTAAAACGCAAAAAACTCCACCTCAAAGAAGAAATCGAACGCCTAAAACGAGAGCATACCCGACACTGACGGCAACATATTCTCCAAATTAACGCACGCTAAAACGCTAAAGGCGCATCGCGTCTTGCTTTTCAGCGTGCGTTTTTATTAGAATCACGAATTATGAGCACGTCGCTCGCTCACGTGGCAACGTGATTATGGCGTCATCAATTGCCCTTCGGCACATTTCAAAGAGTGATCGTCACAATGCAAATCTTGACATTGCAAATTTTGATATGTGATTAAGCTGCCCAGAACTGATCGAGCCAAATATTCAAGCGGTTAAATCCATCAGCCGCGATCGAATATATACGCTTAGTACCCTCAGGGCGAACATTGACCAAACCGCAATCGTGCAACATTTTCAAATGCTGCGAAACGGCCGGCCTTGAAATATCCGGCAACAAAGATGCAAGCGCATTCACCGTCATCGGCTCACGCCGTATCGCCTCCAAAAGAGTGCGTCGGTTGGGATCAGAAATTGCTGAGAACGGATCTGCTGTGTTCGACATTGCTTACAATTGAGGCACAAAAATGCATTGGTCAATATCGGGATAACCCTACACCTGTTCACCTTTAGTATGGTCCGCGCGGGGATCGAGTTGCGCGGTTTCTGTCGTCAAAACACGCTCTGACATCATAAAGCGGAAAACGCTTTTGAGATTGTCGGCAATTGCCGCGCGTTGCACCATGCGCACCAACGCGTAAATGCTAATTGACGCTTGCGCCAATGCGGTAATGAGAAACATTCCTTCAGGCCCAGCGAGCTCCATTGCGTAAGCGCCAAGTATCGGACCAATGATAGTTCCGATGCCGTAGAGCAGCAGAAGGCCACCAGATACCTTTACAAAGTCAGCAGGTCCGGCAAAGTCGTTGGCGTGGGCAACCGCAATCGAATAGAGCGCGTAAGCCATCGCACCATAAAACGCGATCATCGGTAAAACCACCCATGGATCTGCGGATCGAACGGCAAGCAACAATACTCCGGACGCTGCACCGATTGCCGACACAACCGCCAAAACATAGCGGCGATCCATTTTATCCGACAATCGACCGATTGGAATTTGCACTACAGCGCCCGCGATAACAGCAATACTCATCATCGCGCCAACCATGGTGGCACTAAATCCAATACGGCTGCCATAAACAGCACCAAGCGTACCAAAACAACCGTTCGCAATTCCAATGAGAAAACAAGCCGCAACTGCCATCGGCGAATTGCTCCATAGTGCACCGATATCCAATCGAACTTTTTGTGGTGGGCTTGGCGTATCATTGCTAGAAAGCACGGTGGGTAGCAAGGCAAGGCAGAACAAAATGCCCGACACGATGAACATGTTGGGTCCAAGAAAACTGCCGCGATAAACCGACATTTGCCCAATCATGATGCCCACATAGGTCACCATCAAATACAGGCCAAATATCATACCGCGGTTTTCATTTGTGGCGCGATCATTCAGCCAGCTCTCGATGACCATAAATGAGCCTGCCATAATGAACCCCGTGATGC
>JBGTAU010000311.1:0-12383 GCA_041749675.1 Rhizobiaceae bacterium
TTCCCAATCGAGCTGTTGTGTAATTTTGGCATTGTGCTCAATCGCCATGTTGGGGCCAATCACAGTAGTGGGCGGCTTTGAAAAAATGACTGGCTGCTTGGGCAATTCCTTTGAGGTATCGAGCGTGCGTGCGCTTTCAGCAACATGTTCAACATAGTTCAAGCCAATGCCAAAAATATTTTTGCGTGGGCGCGGGATCGGCGCGAGCAAATCAATATTGGCGAGCGCTATCGTGACTCCAGTATCAAAATTGCCTTTCGCTGCTTTGAGGCAATGCTTAATCGCGTCAAGGCCAGCGCGTCCTTCATCAATCAGGCCGAGCATCGTGTCGGGTAATTCTATGTCATAGGCTGCGCCGAGCGCCGAAACATCCACGACAAGATCGTCTACTACGACGCCAAGGCGAGCCTCTGATTCAACGGAATAACGGTAGGTTACGAGTTTCATGTATTTTCCTTACACTATAATTTGGTGGCCACCATTTTCGCTGAAAGCTTGTTCACGGTAGAGCCCGGTCGCGCGCATGACTGGCAAATCAGAGAGACAGAATAGGCAGGCATCTTCGCTGGATGATCCATTGACATGTTCGTGCCACGCCCATGACGGCACGCAGAATATATCCTTGGCCTGCCAGTCATAGCGCTTGCCGTTGATGATGGAATGACCATGACCTTTGGCGACATGATACAATCCACTACCGGTGTGACGATGCGCCTTGGTGTGTTCGCCCGCCCGCAGCATTTGCATGGATGCGCCAAGTGTTTGCATCACAGGACCATTGGTGACGGGATTGACATACTCCATCAAGATGCCGTCGAAGGGCGAGCCATCGGAGGCTTTGGCAAATTTTGTCAGCGACTCGTATGTCGGTTCCCACTCATATTTATACATCGGGCTATAGCCTTGGTGCCACGATTGCCCCATGGGCCTCAGACCTGGATTGCCCCAAGTCTTGGTCATGTCGTTGATTTCAAAACCGCTGTCAGGCTGGCGTTGATCGGGATGCACTTCATAGAAGTTGGCTTCCATCGCGTTGACGAAAGGAATATCCAGTCCGTCTTGCCAAATGCAAGTCGTGCCGCTCGCTTCCACGGCGTGTTCATGCCAAGTTCCATTGGGCGTCAGCACAAAATCATTTTCGCCAAGTGTCATTTTGTGGCCATCGACAACCGTGTAAGCGCCCTTACCCTCCATAATAAAACGGATGGCGGAAGCCGAATGGCGATGTGCGCCGGCCACTTCGCCGGGGTTCATCACCTGCAGCCCGCCGTAAATCCAGCCGACTGCGGCGGCAACATCGGTGCGCCCCGGATTGTTAAGATAGATCACGCGGCGTCCCGCTTTTTCTGGCGAGACCAATTGCAGCGCGCGCAGCACATGTTCGCGCAATTCTTTGTAGCGCCAAACCACTGGCACAGATTGGCTTTTCGGCTCCCATGGCTCGATCTTGTTGGCCACAGTCCAAAGCGCGCCAGCCTCATATTTTTTCAAATCTTCGTAATAGGCAAGCAGTTCTGCGGTATCTTCGACATTGGCCCGCCCTGCGACGTCTTCGCGATGATTTTCATGTTTTGACATGGTGAACCTCTCTAAAGCCTCATCGGACTATTGACTCAAAGTCGTTTCGACAGCAACATGTATTTTCGAAAATTTGCATTTTATTCGATTGTATGCAAAAGCAGGGTCATGACAACACTCACAGAAAAAGCCTATGAGGCGCTCCGGCAAGATATTGTTCGCGGTACCCTGAAACCAGGTCAACAGCTGCGCATGGCAGAGTTGAGCGCTCAGTATCAAATGGGCTTCTCGCCGCTGCGCGAAGCCTTGAGCAGGTTGCAAGCTGAGGGCCTCACTGTGCTCGCTCCGCTGCGTGGTTTTACTGTGGCGACGCTATCCATCAGCGAAATGTGGGACACAGTAAATTTGCGCATTCTCATCGAAAGCGAAGCGTTAAAACTGTCGATGCAGCACGGCGGAGATGACTGGGAAGCTGGTATTGTTTCCACCCTCCATGCTTTGACGCTGCAATATGAGCGGCATTCCGGTGCAGACAAGCTTGCTATCTGGGAGCTTGAGAGCCGCCATCATGCATTCCATATGGCGCTGGTTTCGGCTTGTGGTTCGCCGCGTATGCTAAACCTAATTGAGCGGCTTTATGTCGATACTGAACGCTACCGTATTCCGATATTACTGCAATCTGTGCCCCACCGCGTGCGCAACATACAAAAAGAACATACCGAAATTGCCGACGCAGTTCTTGCTCGCAAGTCAGAGTTGGCGATACAAAAGCTCGTGGCGCATTACCAGTTAACCGCGTGTTCTATTGAGAAGTGGACACAAGCAAATACGAATAATTCGGATGGAAAAATCGAACAGCCATCGGGAGGAACGCGTGAAGTAAAAACACTAGCTTAAATAATTAACATGTGTTTTAACTTTCTGGTACGGGACAAAACCATAAGGCCAAAAGGCAAATGGAAAATCGGAGGGAACCAATAATGTCGGCTATTGCTACACAATCAAATCAACTGCGAAAGAACGCGCTGGGCGTCGGGGCGGTGACCTTTCTGGTCATATCAGCCGCTGCACCGCTCACTGGCGCTGCTGCTGCCATTCCGCTTGGAATGTTGCTCGGCAACGGCTTAGGCATGCCACTCACATTCATTTTGCTCACCATTCTTATGTTGGTGTTTGCTGTCGGCTATCTGGCCATGGCGCGCAACATTAACAATGCGGGCGCCTTCTACGCGTTCAACGCCCGCGGCTTTGGCGGCGGTGCAGGCGGCGCTGTTGCTGGTATCGCACTGCTATCCTACAACGCGATGCAAATCGGTCTGCTCGGCCTTTTCGGCGGCGCTGCTGCTGGCACTTTCGGCGCTATGGGGCTTGATCTACCATGGTGGGTGTGGAGCTTTATTGCCATCGCGATTGTTGGCTTTCTCGGCTATCGCCAAGTTGATCTGTCTGCAAAAGTTTTGGGTGTTCTGGTTATCCTTGAATACTTGATCATCTTGTGGGTGGACGGGGCAATATTGGTGGCAGGTGGCGATTCTGGCCTGTCGATGCCAATCTTCTCCACAACAAACCTGTTTAGCGGTTCGCTGCCAGTGGGCATTCTGTTCGCTTTCGGTTGCTGGATCGGCATTGAAGCCACCACCATTTTTGCTGAAGAAGCCAAAGACCCACGCACCACAATTCCGCGTGCAACCTATCTTTCGATCCTGTTGATCGGTGGCTTCTTCTTGCTCACATCATGGCTCGCAATTGTTGCCACAGGTGTTGATAAGGCTGTACCAGCAATCGGCGCTTTGGCTGATCCAACTGCCTATTTGTTTGAAGTTGCCGGACGTTATGCCGGTGGTACAGTTGCACAGATTATGGGCGTTCTCTTCGTGACATCCATTTTTGCAGCCGTCAGCGCGTTTCACAATTACATCTCGCGTTACACGTATGTGATGGGCCGCGAAGGCCTTTTGCCAGCCAGCGTTGGTGTGACGCACGACACCCACCAAAGCCCGCACGTGGGGTCTGTTACGCAAACGATTTGCGCGATAATCGTGGTCGGCTTGTTTGCAATCTTGGGTCTTGATCCAATTCTCAATCTCTTCACTTGGATCAGCCAGATTGGCACGCTTGGTATCATTTTGATGATGGCTTTGACTTCATTTGCGGTTGTTTCCTTCTTCAACAAGGATGCCAAAGGTGAATCAGCGCTTGCCACAAAAATTGCACCGATTGTTGCCGGTGTGATTACGGCTGTGCTGTTTGTCTATATTTTCTTCAACTACGGCGGCCTTACCGGAACGTCAGGCGCATTGGGGATTATTCTCCCAGCTCTCGTTCTCATCGCAGCGGCTATTGGGTATATGATGGCATCGCGCCTTCGTGCTTCAGATCCAGCAAAATATGCTAAAATGGGCGGCAATAACTAAACGCTGATTTTTGCATTCGAATATGGGGCAGCACTGTTTGCTGCCCCATTTTTTTTAAAATACCACATGACAGCATACTCAAAAGCATGGCATTCATCACACCATCAAAACTTAAAACTCAGTTTGATTGAAAACAGGAATTGAAATTATGCAGTGCATTTTCATGCAAATCAGGTGCAAGCCAGGCACAGCCTATCAGGTGGCTGACGCAATCGCCGAGCGGGAAATTCACTCAGAGCTTTATTCCACCAGCGGCGATTTTGATCTTCTGATGAAATTTTACATTTCTAAAAGCGAAGATGTCGGTAAATTCGTCAATGAACATATCCTCGATATTACAGGCATTGAGCGCACGCTAACCACGCTTACTTTTAAGGCGTTTTGATCAACTCTGATTAAAGCCAATGACTGCTCTGGTATTCAAACCATTGAAAACACTCAGTAACTACCGCGGTTCTCTTGGCTTAAACCATTCGGCTCGCGCACGCTAGACGCCAAGTTTTTCATGGCGTTGCTGAAGAGATTGACGTCATTGCCGACAGCCACAAAGGTTGCGCCAAGGTCTAGATAACGCTTGGCGAGTTTCAAATCTGAGGTCAAAATACCAGCGGCTTTGCCGCAAGCGATGATACGTTTGAGGGCGTCTTCTACTGCGGTTTGCACTTCCGGAGCGCCGGGTTTTCCAAGGTATCCCATATCAGCAGCAAGGTCGGCAGGGCCGATGAAAACACCGTCAATGCCGTCCGTGTTGGCGATGTCTTCGAGTGCATCAAGACCGGCGCGGCTTTCGATTTGCAATAGCAAACAGACTTGGTCATTGGCGGTTTGAAGATAATCAGGGATCGCGTTAAACTTGGATGCGCGCGCTAACGCCGCGCCGACGCCGCGCATGCCGTGTGGTGGATACCGCATTGCGCGGGCCAGCATTTGGGCTTGGGCTCCGCTCTCCACCATCGGCACCAAAATGGTTTGTGCACCAATATCAAGCACTTGCTTGATCATCCAGCTTTCGCCGATCGAAACGCGCACGATTGGATGCGACGGCGATGTGGCCAGCGCTTGCAATTGTGCAGTCAACAATGGGATATCATTGGGTGCATGTTCGCCGTCTAACAACAGCCAATCAAACCCCGCCCCGCCTGCAATTTCAGCGGTATAGGCATTGGCGAGCGCCAACCAGCAACCGATTTGCGGCCTACCGGCCTTCAGAGCGGCTTTGAATAGGTTTATTGGTGCTGGCATGTTTTTCTCATTCAAATGTGCAGGATACGGAACCAAATGGCCCGAAATCGGCTTCGATTAAGCTTCCGCTTGGCGCTTCAACAGGGCGGATAAACGAGCCGGACAAAACCACATCACCGGCGCGAATGCTTTCGCCGTATTGTGCCAAGCGGTTTGCAAGCCAAGCGATACCGAGTGCCGGATCGTTCAAAACACCTGCCCCAAGCCCCGTCTCTTCAACCTCGCCATTGCGCGAAACAATCGCGCCAACCCAGCGCAAATCAAAGTCTTTTGGGCGCTGTTTTTGTACCCCTAAGACGATGCCGGCGTTGGCGGCATTGTCAGAAATAGTATCAAATATTTTGCGCACAGCGCCAGATTTCGGGTCTTGGCGTAGAATGCGGGTGTCTAATATTTCCAACGAAGGCGCGACATAATCCGTGGCATTGAGTACATCATCGACAGTGCAATGGGGTCCTGAAAGCGGTGCTTTCATTACAAATGCAATCTCCGCTTCAATACGCGGCTGGATGAAGCGATGTTTTGGGATTGTTGCGCCATCGGCAAAAAACATATCATCGAGCAAAACGCCGGAGTCTGGAATGTCGATGTTCAAAGCATACTGCATGGCTTTGGAAGTGAGGCCGATTTTCCAGCCTTTGACGGTTCGCCCTTTTTTTATCTTAGCAGCGACCCATTCGGCTTGAATGGCGTAAGCGTCGTCCATGGTGATATCGGGGTAAGTAAGGCTCAATAGTCCGATTTGTTTGCGGCTGATTTCGGCCTCTTCAAGCGCTGCTGCGGCTTGTCTTATGTGCTGCGGAGTCATGGCTGAACCTCGTCTGCAACGCGGCTGACGAGCATCCCAATACCATCTGCTTCCACTTCAATAATATCGCCCGGCACCAACCATTTTGGCGGATCAAACCGCGCGCCCGCGCCCGTCGGCGTGCCGCATACGATCATATCACCAGGTACTAACGTAGTGAAAGTAGACACGTAATTGACGATATTACGAAACGAGAAGATCATCCTCGACGTTCGGTCTTGCTGCCTCACCTCGCCGTTCACGCGGGTGGTCAAGACAATGTCTGTGAGCTGGCTTTCGTGAGTGTATGGAACCAGCCAAGGGCCAATCGCACCCGACCGGTCAAAGTTCTTTCCCTGCGTGACATTGAACTTGGCATGGCGCACCCAGTCGCGCAGCGTGCCTTCGTTGCACAGCGACAACGCTGCGATGTGTGACAAAGCATCCGCTTCAGGAATACGCCGCCCGCCTTTCCCGATGATGATAACAATCTCGCCTTCATAATCCAGCTGGTGCGATTCCGGTGGGCGGATGATGGCTTCATTGTGACCAACAAAAGAGCGCGGAAAGCGAATGAACAGCGACATATTTTTAGGCGCTTCTTGGCCGTCTTTGTATTCTTCGTTGCGATCTGGAAAATTGACGCCAACGCAAATTATTTTCTCTGGGTCGGGAACGGGAATATTGAAGATCATCTCGTCCAGCGCGAAGTCTGGTGAGAGATTTTGACCTTCGTGAAAAAGTTCTTTTAATGCGCCCGCTTCAATCACATTGCGCATGGTTGGCCATGTGCCTCCAAACCGTGCGGACAAATCAACTATACCGCCGTCTTTGGCAAGACCATAACCGGGTTTACCATTGCGAATGAACGAGAGGAGTTTGGGAGGATTGGTCATTTCAGTTTTCTCAATTCATTGCGTTGGCAAGCTCAACGATGGTGTCAAAAGCGATGTCGGCGTCTGCCTCTGTCATGGCAAATGAACCAGCTTGGAAGCGGATGACGATTTGGCCGTTCGCCTTTGTTTGCGTCAAGTAGATGCGGCCGTCGCTATTAATTGTGTTGACCAGATCAAGATTGTGCTGGTCAAGGTCGGCGATGTTTTCAGGTTCATGCCGAAAAGAGAATAGTGACAGCATCGGCTGGCTGGCGATTTTGAAGTTAGGTATGGTTGCTAACCGTGCACACAAATTTTCGGACCAGCGCACATGATTGCGGATCATGGTGCGCAAGCCTTCAAGACCATAGGCGCGCAGTAGGAACCAGATTTTCAATGCGCGGAAACGACGACCCAGCGGCACCGACCATTCGGAATAATTGATGATCCCATCAGTGCCATGGGTTTTCAAATATTCCGGTTTGATGGCGAGAGTGCGTACCAAATCTTGCGGGTTACGAATGAAATGTGCAGCACAGTCAAACTGCGCGCCAAGCCATTTGTGCGGATTAAACACAATGGAATCCGCGCCTTCAATGCCAGCCCAGAAATGGCGGAACTCAGGGCAGATCATCGCCGACCCTGCCCATGCCGCATCGACATGGACATAGAGATCGTGCTTTTTTGCGATGGCGCAAACGCCCGCAATGTCGTCAGTCGCGCCGATGCTGGTGCCACCAACGCAGGCAATGATGCCCGCGGGCCGGAAGCCTGCCGCTTTGTCCGCCGCAATCGCCGCATCCAGCGCATCGAGGTTCATGCCGAGCAATTCGCCCGCAACGGGAATGCGCACCAAGTTAGCGTCGCCAATCCCGGACACCCAAATGGCGCGGTCAATCGACGTGTGCACTTGGCCGGAGCAATAAACGCGCAACGATTTCTGGCCCGCCAGACCTTCATGATTGCCCTGCCAAGCCAAAGCCCGCTCGCGCATGACCAGAACGGCGGCCAAAGTTGCCGACGAGGCCGAGTCTTGGATGACACCGGCAAAGCCTTCTGGCAGGCCAATGGCTTGGCGTAGCCAATCAAGCACGCGGGTTTCCAGTTCAGTCGCGGCAGGCGATGTTTGCCACAGCATACACTGAGCTGCCATGGCATTGACGAGGTGCTCGGCTACAACCGAGGCAGGCGCGGCATTGGCTGGAAAATAAGCGAAGAAGCGCGGATGCTGCCAATGGGTCATGCCCGGTACGATGGTGCTTTCAAAGTCTTGAAAGATGGCCTCCATCGGCTCGGCGTGTTCTGGCGCAGAGATCGGAACGGCGTTGAAAATCGCACCAGGCGCGGTTTGCGCGCGCACGGGTCGCTCGCTGAGTGAAGCGCGGTAATCGACGCCCCAGTCTGCGGCTTTTCGGCTCCACTCGCGAAATTCGTCGTCGTTCATAGATGCACTCCTTACGGCGCAACAATCGGTTGGGCTTTCAGTAACGCATCAGCGGTTCCAACACCATCAAACAGGCTGCCTTCTTCGAACCAGCTTTTCGGCGCGGCCGCTCCCCAAAGAGTTTGGCGCTGCGGGTCTTTGAGGTCCCATTTGATTGGATCAAGATCGGGATCAACCGTTTGATAATCTGAGCAATAGATTTCAATGCGGTGGCCATCAGGGTCGCGGATATAGAGGAAGAAGGCATTGGAAATGCCGTGGCGACCGGGGCCGCGCTCGATGTTTTTGACGTAACCGGTGGTGGACATGAGATCCAGCAGATCAATGATGTTGAGCGGCGTTGGAACCCAAAATGCGACATGATGCAAACGCGGACCATGGCCATTGGTGAAGGCCATATCATTTACGCCGCCCTTGCGATGCATCCATGCGGCCCAAAGCTTTTTGCTGTCCTCATCTTCGGTGTATTCGGTGACGCGGAAACCCATGTCATTGTAAAATGCGACGGACGCATCGACGCTTTGTGTGAAGCAATTGAAGTGATCAATGCGCAATGGTTTGACGCCGCGATAGAGCTTGTACTGCTGATGGATCGGCTCGAGCTTTTCCATTGAGGCATAAAATTCGAGCGGAATGCCTTGATGGTCAGAGGTCAATAGTGTGCGGCCTTGATGCGGGCGGTTGACCCATTCGGCCTTGCGGCCTCGTGCTTCAAACCAGCCTTTGGCAGCATCCAAATCATCTTCTGAATAGACCTTAAACCCGAGCACGCGCACCAGCGGCTTGTCACCTTTGGTGAGGATGATGCAATGGTGCCCGCGTTCTTCCATCGCGCGCAAGTAAATAGTCGTATCGCTTTCACCAGTGACTTGAAGGCCAAGAGTTTCGGCATAGAAAGTTTTGCTGGCGGCTAAGTTTGTAACGACCAACTCGACATGGCTCAGGCGAACGACGTTGAAATCTGGATACAGATTAAATGTTGGAACCGGCATGGTTCAGCCTCCTAGTTTTTGAATGGTGTGTTGCTTTGTAGCGAAGGCCACGTTTTTGGTTTCCATGTAAAAATCAAACGAGCGATCACCGCCATCGCGGCCAATGCCTGAATTTTTGACGCCGCCAAATGGGGTTGGTAAATGGCGCACGTTTTCAGAATTCACCCAAATCATGCCTGCCTCTAATGCATCAGAAAAGCGAAATGCGCGGGTGACGTCAGACGTCCAAAGATAGCCGGTGAGGCCATATTGCACATCGTTGGCGAGTTCTAAGGCGTTGGCTTCATCGGTGAACGGAATGGCCGTAAGTAAGGGTCCGAAGATTTCTTCCTGGGCAATGCGCATCTGATTGTGTGCGCCGGTAAACAAGGTCGGCGAGACGTAACAGCCGCCGCCGGGACCATCAAACTTAGCGCCGCCTGCGGCGACTGTCGCGCCTTCAGATTTGCCGATGGCGATATACTCCAGCACCTTTTTCTCGTGCACGGGGTGGATAAGTGGGCCAACAACAGTTGACGGATCCAGCGGATGGCCGACTTTTATGCGCTTGGCTTTTTCGGCAACTATGTTGGTGAACTTGTCGTAGATCGAGGCTTCAACAAGCAGGCGCGAGGACGAGGTGCAGCGCTCGCCATTGAGTGAATAGATCATGAAGACGGCGGCATCAGCGGCACGTTCGAGATCGGCATCGGCGAACACAATGCATGGGTTTTTCCCGCCAAGTTCAAAGTGTACGCGCTTTAAAGTGGCTGCGCCTTGGCGCATGATCATGGAACCGGTGCGACTTTCACCGACGAAGCCGATGGCTTTGATATCTGGATGCTCGGTGAGCGCTTTACCGGCTTCTTCACCAAGGCCATTCACGAGGTTCCAGACGCCTTTAGGAAGTCCGGCTTCCTCCGCGATTTCGACGAGCAGCCGTGCAGTGAGCGGCGAAAACTCGGCGGGTTTGTGCACAATGGTACAGCCTGCCGCGAGCGCTGGCGCGATTTTCCATGTGGAGAGCATGAACGGCGTATTCCAAGGTGTGATGACACCGACAGGGCCGATGGGAACGCGGGTGGTCATGTTGACTTGACCGTCCGCCCGCAACGTTTCGCCATCACGGGCTTGCGGCGCGAGGTCAGCGAAATAGCGGAAGTTCTCTGCGCCGCGCAGCGCGGCTTTGGCCATGAACTTTAGCGACTGGCCGGTGTCCATACATTCAACAAAGGCGATCTCTTCGGCGCGGGCAACAATGGCATCGGCAATTTTATGCAGGAGTTTTTTTCGCGCATCGCCGGGCATGGCTGCCCAGTCTTTGAACGCGGCTTTGGCGGATTTTGCGGCGCGGTCAATATCTTCAGCCTTACCGCGTGCAACCTGTGCCAGCGGTTTCAAATCTACCGGCGAGATGATTTCAAAGGTTGATCCATCGACAGCCGGAACAGATTTTCCGGCAATGTGGTTCATAACGCCCCTTTCGCGAAAGCGCTGCAAATAGCTTTCTGCTTTGGCAATATTGGCCGCTAGATCTGACATAGTGTCTCCTGTCAACTTTTGCGCAAACGCGCATGAATGGTGTTTTGTTTCCAACTGAGTGCTGGATTATTTTCCATAATATCAATGGAAAGCGCGAAATGCTGTGTGGCAAACAAAGGCTTCAACGCATCGATGAGTGCTGCATTCAAAGTCTCGCCTAAACGTGTTTTTTCTTCCATCGACCGCTCTGCTCCAATACGCATCAGCACGGCTAAAAACGCATTTTCTGGCAATTCATCGGCGATGGCATAGTGGTCGCAGCGTATCGCCCGCACGCGCACGGCGCCCAGCTCAAACAGGCCTGTATCCATCATCGTGCTTTTGACGGCGCGGCAAATGGCAGCCATATCGACCTTGTCCTCAAGGTTGGACGAATATTGCATCGAAACGTGCGGCACAGTTTTCTCCCCGTCCGGTATTTCATTAACATGTTAAATAGATTGCCAGTTGTCAACTGAAATTTTCATGTTTGCGAAGGCAATTCGAATCTGGAATAAGCAGACATGGTAACAGGTTCTGATCCACTGGTTGGCGATGCCAACACTCATGATGACAAATCCGGCATGCCGCGACAAACGCGCCGTTCGCTGCCGATATCGCTGCTGCGGGCGCGCGAGTCTGTCATGGCGAAATTTCGGCCGATGCTGGCGCGGCATGATATGAATGAGCAGCAATGGCGCGTTATTCGCATCCTTGGCGAAAGCGGTGAGTTGGATGCTTCCGAGCTTGCGGAACGCGCGTTGGTGTTGTCGCCCAGTCTGACGCGGATGCTCAAATCATTGAAGGTGCGCAAATTGATTGCGCTGCGAAAAGATAAAAATGACGGACGGCGCACCCTGATTTCCATCACGCCGACGGGCAAAGACCTGATCAACGAAATTTCTCCAGAGAGCGCGCAGCTTTACCGCGATCTTGAGAAAGCGTTTGGGCACGACGAGATGGAGCGATTGCTTGATATGTTGGAAGCGGTCTCGAAAGTCTAATTGTTCACGAAATCACGAATAGAAAAGTTGGCGCTTGCCGCGACGTCGCGGGTCAGCACTTTGCCGCTGTCGAGCAGCTTGCGGGCCATGACGAAGGTCACCGGATCGTTGAAACAATCGGCGGAAATGAAGCGTCCTTCAGCGAAATATAAGTGCGCCCGCGCTGCGCCATTGCCCGTCATCACAAGTACATCGTCATAACCGGTATTCAATCCGGCGATTTGTAGTTTGAGCTCAAACTGGTCCGACCAGAACCATGGCGTGGCCGTGTAAGGTGTGCTTTGCCCCATAATGTTTGCAGCGGCGACCGCGCCTTGATCATTGGCGTTTTGCACGGATTCGAGCCGGATGTGTACGCCATTCTTGGGAAAGCTGGCGCAATCGCCGACTGCGTAAATATGTGGGTCGGATGTTTGCATATAGTGGTCAACGACAATGCCATTGTTAAGGCTTAAGCCTGCGGCTTCGGCAAGGGATATAGACGGAGTGATGCCAATGCCGACGATGACTAAATCGGCGGGTAGGACTTCGCCGCTGCCAGTTCAACGCCGCTGATTTTTGCGTTCTCACTTTTGATCGGGGTGATTTGTACTGACTCGCGAATGTG
>JBGTAU010000312.1:0-2108 GCA_041749675.1 Rhizobiaceae bacterium
TATCGAAAAGGGCGTTCGGATCGATTCGGACGTTGTTGGTTTTTTTGATGAGCGCGGCAAGACGCTCCTTGTTGGCTTGCTTAACCTTGGCAAACTTATCACGGAACGCGCTGTCTTCAGCGAAGGGTTCAAGTGCGACCAGCTTTTCGGCGTCTTTGACAAAGCCGTCGCCGATAGCATCACGAATGAGACCGGCAAGGCCCGGATTACAGCCATTGAGCCAGCGGCGCGGCGTGACGCCGTTGGTCTTGTTGTTGATACGGTCCGGATAGAGTTTGTGCAAATCGGCAAAAACAGTTTGCTTCATCAGTTCGGTATGGAGCGCGGACACGCCGTTGATGGAGTGCGAGCCGACAAACGCCAACTGGCCCATGCGGACACGGCGGCCGTTGCTTTCATCAATCAACGAGATGGCGCGCACGCCTTCATCGTCAAATCCGCGCACTTTGCGGTGGTGGCGGCTTTTCGGGCGGCGGTGGCTCGTCCGGTGGCGGCGGCTCGTCAGGGGGATGGTGACATGGCTTTGATGAGTGATGCCGACCGCGCCCGCGTTTCACAGGCTATCCGCGCAGCAGAGAGCCAGACTGATGGCGAGATCTACGCTGTCTTAGCGCGGCGCTCCGATGATTATTTTGCCCCGGCCGCGTTTGCTGTTTCCGCCGCTGCAATTTTGGCGGCGCTGATTGCTGTCTTGGTTTTGCACCGCTTGTGGATACCGCTGGATGCAATGCCGTTTATGCTGGCGTTTGTGACTGCATGGCTGGCGGCACTTGGTGTGCTGTGGCTGTTTCCCACGCTGTGCAGACATCTGGTGCCGCGCAAAACACTCTATAAACGCGCGCATCAAAATGCGATGAGCCAGTTTCTGGCGCGTAATATTCACCTCACGCGCCGGCGCACCGGGATCTTGCTGTTTGTATCCCTCGAGGAGCACTACGCTGAAGTGCATGCCGATGAAGCGATTGATTCCCGCGTGGACCAGGACGAGTGGAACCAGATTGTTGCCATGCTGATCTCGCATGCGCGGCGCGGGGATTTTGCCGAAGGGTATTTGAAAGCAATTGCTGCATCCGGTGCCTTGCTGGCGCAGCATTTCCCGAAATCGCATGATGATTTCAACGAATTGGATGATCATCTGGTCGAGTTGTAGGTGGCAGTTGGCGTCGGCACGTTGCACTTGCCGCCAAATCAGTGACATGATCGCGTCAAAGGTTCTTTTTGCAGAACCGCGTAGTGGGGGATAAAAGTCATGGCGGAACTGGGCAAGCCCGGCATACCAAAGCGCGGCATTTACGGCTGGATGATGTTTGACTGGGCAGCGCAGCCGTTCTTCACGGTGGTGACGACCTTTATCTTCGGGCCCTATTTCGTATCCCGCCTATCGAGTGATCCCGTGCAAGCGCAGGCCGTCTGGGCCTATTCTGCCGCTGCTGCCGGTTTGGTTATCGCGATCTTATCACCGGTTCTCGGCTCCATAGCCGACCAGACCGGCCCGCGCAAAAGCTGGATTGCGTTCTTTGCATCCATAAAAGTCGTGTGTCTGTGCCTGCTCTGGTATGCGGCGCCGGGTTCATCATTGTTCATCCCGGCGTTGCTGTTCACCATCGCTTCCATCGCGGCTGAATTTTCGATTGTGTTCAACGATTCCATGATGCCGCGCCTTGTTTCCAAGGAGCAGGTGGGGCGTGTGTCCAATATTGCGTGGGGCCTCGGGTATCTTGGCGGCATGATTGTTTTGATTTTCATCGTCGGCTTTTTGTCGGCCAGTCCTGAGACCGGCAAAACGCTGCTCGGCGGCGCACCTCTGTTCGGGCTTGATCCAACGCAGGCCGAAGCCGACCGGCTTTCGGGGCCAATCGCGGGAATTTGGTATTTGCTGTTTATCCTCCCGATGTTCTTCTTCACGCCCGATGCCACAAAGGGCATGCCGCTCAAGCAGGCCGTGTCGATGGGTATTTCGGAACTGAAAGACACACTGGGCGAAGTGCGGCAAAAGCCGGGCATCTTCAAGTTTCTGGTCTCCCGCATGATTTATCAGGACGGGGTCAACGGGCTCTTGCTTCTGGGCGGAACTTTTGCAGCGGTGATGTTCGGCTGGGTGACAACGG
>JBGTAU010000313.1:0-1998 GCA_041749675.1 Rhizobiaceae bacterium
GACGCCGATGCGTTTCGCTCGCTTGGGCTGGACCGGCGCGATGCGCTTTGGGCCGCACGCGGGCTCAACCGCGTTGGCGGGCAAGAGGATTTGCCCCTGTTTGCAAGCGCCAATGATCCGACCCGCGAGGCCGATTTTGGACTTCCCTCCATGCTCATGGGCGAGCATATTGTAGAGGACTACCGCACCATCGGATTGTCGTTGAAATCCCATCCCGCTGCGCTGCTGCGCCAAGAACTAAACGCGCGTGGCATCACGCCGGCAGATGACCTTTCCAATTTGAAAAATGGTCGCCGTGTACGCGTTGCCGGTCTCGTCTTGGTGCGTCAACGGCCCGGCACAGCCTCTGGCGTCATCTTCATGACCTTGCAGGATGAGACCCATGTTGCCAACATCGTGGTCTGGCCCAAAGTATTCGAACGCTTCCGTGCCGAGGTTTTAGGGGCACGCTTTTGCGCGGTTGAGGGCTATGTACAAAGCGAAAGTGGCGTCATCCATGTGATTGCACAAAAGCTGATGAACTTCACGCCATTGCTGGCCAAACTGTCATCCCATGCGTTCGCGAGCGTGCTCGCCCCAGCCGACGAAGTCAAACACCCGGTCGAATTGGACACCCGCCGCCACCCGCGCAATGTTCGGCACAAACTATCCGTGGAACCCATCGCAAAGGTGATGCCAAAGGGAAGGAATTTTCATTGATCATCGCTTTCCTATTGATTTGATTCACAGCACCATTGCGCTATCAATACAGGCTCAAATCAGGTGCAACACGTATGCAAACGATGCAACAAAAACGCTTCCTCTCCATCGGCGAATGCATGGTCGAGCTTTCGGGCGGAGAAGATAATCTGTTCAGACTTGGCTTTGCCGGCGATACGCTGAACACCGCGTGGTACGCCCGCGCCTCACTCTCGCCCGCATGGGACGTTGCCTACTACACTGCCCTCGGAGACGACCGTTACTCCAGCGCCATGCTAGAATTTCTCGACCAAGGCGGCATTAACACCGAACTCATCCGCATCATTCCACAAAAGCGCACAGGACTTTACATCATTCACCAAGAGGACAGCGACCGCCATTTCACTTACTGGCGTGACATGTCCGCCGCACGTCAACTTGCCGATGAACCTCAACATCTGCTACATGCCACAGATCAAGCCGACGCAATTTACATTTCCGGCATCACGCTTGCCATTCTTAAGCCAGCGCGCCGCGATGATCTTTTGACCGTCCTCGACGGCGCACGCCAGAGCGGAAGCTTGATCGCCTTTGATCCCAACATCCGCCCCGCGCTTTGGCCAAACCAGGACGAGTTACGCCAAGCCATTAAAGACGCTGCCAGCATCTGCGATATTGTCTTGCCAACACACGGTGATGAGGCCCTGATATTCGCTGATAAAAATTCCGAAGATACCTTAGCGCGATATTTGAAGTACGGCGCACGCGAAGTCGTCGTCAAAGACGGCGCAAACCCGGTGCACATTTCAACCGGACGCAATTCGCTGTTCGTCTCCGCCGAAGAAGTCGAAAACGTGGTTGATGCGACCGGCGCAGGCGATGCATTCAACGGCACATACCTTTCAGCGCGTTTGTCAAACCAAGACCCTGTACCAGCCGCCCGCGCTGGAAACCGCATGGCGGCAAAGGTGATTGGCCATCGCGGCGCTTTGATATAGATTTCAACGGAGGCTCGACGTCCAGCTGTAAATTTAGCTATCCGCCGACAAGTTGGCTGCGCGGTTCGCGCTTGCGTGCATCTGCCTTTATGCCCAATGTACGTGTGACAATTTTCGGCTCGGCAGCGAGCAAACGCAGGAGCCGCTCGGCGGCACCTGATGGGGAACGCTCGCCACTCTCCCATTTGCGCACCGTGCCAATAGATGCTCCCAGAACGTCAGCAAACTGAACCTGCGTGAGCCCAGCATTTAGACGCACAGCGGCAACTTCAGTTTTAAGGATGGAGCGCTCATGCAGTCGCAACCCATCAACCGTCTCACC
>JBGTAU010000314.1:0-4142 GCA_041749675.1 Rhizobiaceae bacterium
GAACTATCTTGCGGACACCAATCTGATCAAACTCATAGCTGCCCTTTTTGAACGTAAAATCCGCGAATTCTAGTTCCAACTGGTTTTCACTTGCTCTGATCTTCAAAAGATCGGCTGACGTGAGTACACGTGTCAAAAAGCGATCTCCGAAAGACTGAACCAAGCCAACAGACGTATTCTGCAAATCCAAAAACGCAGCAGTTCCATTCTTCGTTAGATACACTTTTGTCGGTTTCATTTCAGGATAGTCTAGCGCAAAGCGATTTAAGGCGAACTGTCCATCATCGATTTTGGCATTCCGACTGCCACCGGACGCATGCACCAAATAGACGATCAGCGAAATGCCGCCCACCACGAGTAAACCCAATTGCCACAGCTGCATCCCTGCCTCCACACGGTTGCGCTATGCTGACACAGTCACATAATTGGCGTCAATTCATTCAAAAAATTCACCTGCTTACCAAAGGGCAGCTTTCGTTATTTTGTACAGTCGCGAAAGTGCTGTCATTTCTATCGATTGAAAAGCTGGTGAAAGCGTTGGCATTTGCGCGCGTCGCAAAATTTCTTGTGCATTCATCACGGGCAAAAAAACAGGCTTTAGTTGAGCAGGAAGCGTTTTTGCCGCGCGTTGGTATTTAGAAAAGTGCGACAACCCAAGTTCGCAAAGCGCATTTGTGGCGTTTTTGATCAAAGTTTTATCCTCACCGCTCACGAAGCCATTGCGGTCCAAGCCGCAAGCACTGAGTAAGTCGCTGGGAAGAAAACACTGCCCACGCGCGCGCGATCTAGGCAGACTTTGCAAAATTTTGGCGATGCCTAACGTCACTCCGCCATGACCTGCAGCTTCCGTGCACTTTTTTGCTGCACTTTTGTCCAAAATAATCGAGGCCAATTGCAACATTATGGACGAAGTTTCGCCGCACCAAGCCTCTAAGGCGACGGTATCTGGAAAAGCATCGTTGTAATATTCAAAAATTTTAGCATCAAAATAGCCTTCAAAAGCCTCGCGCGGCAGTTTATGATGTTCAATGACTGTGCATATTTGTTTCGCTATTGCATGGGCTTGATGTTCGCCTGTGCGGGTGCCTTGGATGACCTCGCGCCACCATTGCAAGCGAATTTCCCCCGGTAACGGGTCGGAAATAATTGACCGAATTCTCGAAATTTCAGCGTCAAATGCATAAAGTGCCATAAGATCGTCCCGCTTTCCAGCAGGAGCAAACAATGTCGCGATGTAGCGGTCCCAATCATAGGCTTTTACGATCGCCGATGCGCTCTCATCTTGTAGTGACATTTCAGCTAACCGCAAGAAGCGCAGCAGCCACGCGACGGTCTTCCGCTAACAACACATTGTATGTACGAACGGCAGCGCCGGTGCTCATCGGCTCGGTAACGACGCGACGGTCTTTCAATGCTTCGCGGAGCGCCTTCGGGATTGGCCGGAGATCCTCCCCCATTCCAACAAGTAAAACATCAAACTGTTCGGCCTCGTCGATCAATTTTTTAAAATCTTGCAATTGCAATATTTCACTTGGCTCCCAACCATAAACGCCAGACGGCAAACACAAAACCGAGCCGATATGCGACATATCGGCGAAGCGAAATCCGCCGTTGCCATACGCATCAATGGGTGCACGCCCGGGAAAATGGGCAGCTCGCATGATCGTACCTTGTGTCACTGCCTCAGCCTACTTTTACAGGTGCTGTGTCTAAATCTTGCGCCATTTTCTTGGCCGTTGGTCGCAAACCAAATAGGATAAGCAGTGGACCAGCAACAAAGATGGAAGAGTAGGTCCCAACGATCACACCAAACAACATGGCTGCTGTGAATGAGCGGATCACTTCGCCACCAAATATGAACAAGGCACCCAGTGCAAGCAACGTTGTTAAAGCTGTGAGCGTAGTGCGTGAAAGTGTCTCGTTGATGGACAAATCGATCAACGTATCCAGCGGCATTTTTTTGTAGCGTCGCAGATTTTCGCGAATACGGTCATACACCACAACGGTATCATTGAGCGAATAGCCTACTATGGTCAATATTGCAGCGATACTGGACAAGTTGAATTCCAAGCCAGTGATGACGAATAGCCCAATGGTTAAGACCACATCATGTGCAGTCGCGATGATCGCGCCGACACCATATTGCCATTCAAAGCGTATCCAAATGTAGACAAGAATAGCCGCAAAAGCCACGAGAATGCCAATAATACCCGCCGTTGCGAGCTCACCAGAAACTGTTGCACCAATGGCTTCAACGCGCCGGAAATCGTAATCTTCACTTAAATTATCGCGGATTTTGGCAACAACTGCTTGGTCGGCGTTTTCACCCAAATCCTGCGCTTCTACGCGGATCAAAACATCCTTCGCAGTTCCAAAAGCCTGAACTTGCACTTCGCCGACGTTCAATTCTGCCAATGTTTCGCGCAGCGCAGTGACATCTGCTTGTTCCGCTTTTGATTGCACTTCAAGGATTGAACCGCCTTTGAATTCAATACCGTAATTCACAGAATAGGCGGCAAACAGGCCGAGGGCGGCTATCGATGTGACAATCGAAAAAACAAATGTCAAATTGCGAATGCCCATAAAGGGAATTTTGGTCCCATGAGGAACAAGGTTCAAAAGCCCCCTTGGCAATTCTTTTGGTTTGCTGCGACGCAACCAAAATGAAACCATCCATCGCGTGAATGTAAAAGCGGTGAACACAGTTGTTGCAATACCCAGAGCAAATGTGACGGCAAAGCCTTTGACCGGGCCGGAGCCGAGGTAAAACAGCACCGCAGCTGCAATGAAAGAGGTCACATTGGAATCTACGATGGTTGCCAATGCTTTCGTGAATCCTGTATCAATTGCCTGTATCATTGAGCGCCCTGCCCGCCGCTCCTCCTTGATGCGCTCGTAAATCAAAACGTTCGAATCAACGGCCATACCGATGGTCAAAACGATACCGGCGATGCCTGGTAAAGTGAGTGTCGCGCCGAGCAATGAAAGACCGGCGATGATCATCAAAATATGCACAAGCAATGCAAGGTTCGCGATAATACCGAGTTGGCCATAGGCTAAGCCCATGAATGTGACCACCAAGATTGCAGCAATAATGGCAGCCATTTTACCAGCTGCAATCGAGTCTGCACCAAGTCCGGGTCCAACAGTGCGCTCTTCAATAACGGTCAAAGTTGCGGGAAGCGCGCCCGCACGTAATAACAAGGCCAAATTGTTCGCGCTTTCGACCGTGAAGCTGCCGGAAATTTGACCTGACCCACCTAAAATCGGCTCATTGATAACAGGAGCTGAAATGACTTGCTTATCCAGCACAATCGCAAAAGGTTTCCCTACGTTTTGCTGTGTCGCTTGTGCAAATCTTTGAGCGCCTTTGTTATCAAAACGGAAGGAGATGACGGGCTCGTTATTCTGTTGATTGAACGTTGCTTGCGCGTCAACCAAGCTTTCACCGGAAACCACAACTTGGTTTTGAATGAGGTATGGTACAGGCGGGTCATCTTGCGAGTAGAGAACTTCAGAGCCAGCAGGGGGGCGTCCATCAATTGCGTCTTGCACCTGCATTGAGGTATCGACCATTTGGAACGTCAATTTGGCGGTCTCGCCAAGCAAATCCTTGAGTTTTTGCGGGTTTTCCAAACCGGGAACTTGAACCAAGACGCGATCATCGCCCTGCCTTTGAATGGACGGCTCTGTTGTTCCAAGTTCATTGACACGGCGCTCAATCACTTCAAGCGATTGCGTGGCGGCTGAGGCAATTCGGTACTTAATGCCTTCTTCTGTCAGAGTCAGAATAAACTGACCAGCAGTTGGCTCTTTTAATGTAACCTCAGAAACACTCCCGCTCGAAAACAAAGTCGAACTGATTGGCGCTGAAAGTTCGCCCAGTTTACCGCGAGCGTCATCGAGTTTTTCTGCGTTTGTTACATTTACCCGGATGTCTAGACCAGATGATGACAATCCGGAGTACTCGATTTTTGCCTCACGCAATATCCGGCGCACATCATCTCGAACTGTGTTTGCTCGGTCCTTTACCAAATCCGCGCGTTCGACTTGCAGCAAAATATGCGACCCACCTTGTAGGTCTAGACCGAGCGGCATTTGTTTGCTGGGTAACCATGATGGCAATTGCGCCAATTGTGCTT
>JBGTAU010000315.1:0-2622 GCA_041749675.1 Rhizobiaceae bacterium
AGCCACAACACGCTGGGCGATGATATGTTGGGTATCATTTTGACGGAACCGGCGGGCGTTGTGTCCATCATCACGCCGTGGAATTTTCCATTCTGGATATTGTCGCAAAAGCTTCCTTTCGCGCTGGCGGCGGGCTGTACCTGTGTTGTCAAACCATCCGAAATGACGCCGTCTTCAACTGTTATGCTCGGCGAGTTATTGCTCGATGCCGGATTGCCCAGCGGCGTCGTCAACATCGTATTGGGGTTTGGTCAACCTGTGGGCGCTTTGATGTCCTCACACGCCGATGTTGACATGGTCACCTTCACCGGGTCAACGGCAGTTGGCAAAGGCATATCCGCTGCCGCTTCTTCCACATTGAAAAAAGTCGCGCTGGAACTTGGCGGTAAAAATCCGCAAGTCATTTTCCCAGACGCCGATCTCGAAAGCGCAGCAGATGCTGTCACTTTTGGCGTCTATTTCAACGCGGGCGAATGCTGCAATTCCGGCAGCCGCATCATTGTCCACGAAGACATCGCAAAAGACTTTATTGCACGTGTCGTTGCGCTATCGGCCAAGGTTCCCTTTGGCGATCCGTTAGACCCAAATACGCAAGTCGGCGCCATCATATCTTCGGCACATCAAAACAAAATCGAGACCTATGTACGCGAAGCAGAAGCAGCCGGTGCGAACGTCGATTTCGGCGGCGGGGTGTTCAGCGTTCCGGGCTTGGATGGTCAATTCTATAAGTCAACGGTAGTCTCAAACGTCACGAAGGACATGGCGATCTCCCGCGAAGAAGTGTTTGGCCCCGTGCTTTCTGTAATGACTTTCAAAACACTTGATGAGGCTATCGCGCTCGCAAATGATGCCTCTTATGGTCTGTCCGCAGGCGTATGGAGCGAGAATGTTCACACTTGTCTTGCCTTCGCGCGGCGCGTGCAAGCGGGCACGATTTGGACCAACACATGGATGGACGGCTATCCTGAAATGCCGTTTGGCGGCTTCAAGCAAAGTGGGTCTGGCCGCGAACTGGGACGTTTTGGGCTGGATGAATTTATGGAGTTAAAAACGTTGACCATGCGGGTAGGGCGCACCAGATCGCCGTGGGTCAAACCCATTTGAGAATGCATTGATGAGCAGCACACCCGACATCGTTATCATCGGTTCCGGCATGGGCGGGGCAACGCTGGCCGCTGGACTGGCTGGCTCAGGCGCAAAAGTACTGATCCTTGAAAAAGGCCAGCAACTGCAAGACACCCCGGAAACACGCGATGCGCGCGCAATATTTCAGCGCGGCTTTTTTCGTCCAAAAGAGATGTGGCTCGATAAGGACGGTAAGGCATTCAATCCGGGCAATTACCACGTGGTGGGTGGCAACACCAAGTTTTATGGCGCGGTGTTGTTTCGCTATCGCAAAGAAGATTTCGACGAATTGCAGTTTGCGGAAGGCGGAGTATCGCCTGCTTGGCCGTTTCGATATGAAGAGTTAGAGCCGTGGTATTCCAAAGCTGAACAGCTGCTACAAGTGCGTGGCACCAGCTGCGAAGACCCAACAGAGCCGCACCATTCGCTGCCATATCCACACGCGCCAGTGCCTGATGAACCATCGATTGCGCAAGTGCGTGAACGTCTGAAGCGAGCAGGGGTGACGCCCGCAAGTCTGCCGCTGGGGGTCGATATCGAGCGCTGGCTGAAACGGGCGCAAACCGGTTTCGATGCATTCCCCGATACGCGTACTGGCAAGATGGACGCGGAAAGTTGCGGATTGGCAACGGCGCTCAAAGATCCGAACATCACTCCGGAAACAGGCGCGGACGTGCTGCGCTTGGAGACAGACGACGCCAACCGTATCAGCGCAATTGTTTATCGACAAAATGGCGAAGAGAAGCGCCTATCTCCAATGTTGACGGTGCTATCGGCAGGCGCAGTGCGCTCATCTGTGTTGCTAATGAAATCCGCCAATGGCAAAAATCCTAATGGCTTAGCCAACAGTTCAGACCAAGTCGGTCGCAACTTTATGAACCACAATGCCACCTTTATGCTGGCCATTGATCCGCGCACCATCAATGATAGTGTTTATCAAAAAACGATACATTTCAATGATTTCTACTTTGATGATGGCAAAGGTTCCGGCCCACTTGGCCAGGTTCAATTGCTTGGCCGCGTGACGGCGCCGATCATGAAGTCACGCGTACCGCTCGTGCCAGAATGGGCATTGAGCCCGATCAGTCGCCGCTCCGTCGATTGGTATTTGGTGAGTGAAGATTTGCCACGGCCTGAAAGTCGTGTGCGCATCGATGGCGATCAAGTCATTCTCGATTGGCAGTTCTCGAATATGCAGGCGCACGACAAACTGGTGGTGCGCACTCGCGAAGTGATGAAGGCGGCAGGCTATCCAATTGTGCTCACACAGCTGGTTGATGGCCGTTTGCCATCGCATCAATGCGGCACTGTGCGCATCGGTAATGATCCTACAACCGCCCCGCTTGATCCCTATTGCCGAAGCTATGACCACGCAAACCTTTTTGTCATGGATGCCGGGTTTTTGCCAACCTCCGCCGCAGTTAATCCATCGCTCACCGTGGCGGCGCAAGCGCTGCACGTGGCGGATTACATTCGGCGCACGGAGATAAAATCATG
>JBGTAU010000316.1:0-4261 GCA_041749675.1 Rhizobiaceae bacterium
ATCCGCGAGCGCCACCCGAATGTGACGGCGATCACTGGCCCACAGGCTTACGAAAGCGTGATGGCCGCCGTTCATGATGCCGCGCCTGCTCCGCATGACCCATTTATCGACCTCGTGCCAGAGCAAGGCATCAAGCTAACCCCGCGCCATTATTCTTATTTGAAAATTTCCGAAGGCTGCTCAAACCGCTGTACATTTTGTATCATTCCAGCACTGCGCGGTGATCTTGTTTCGCGCTCAGCATCGGATGTTTTGCAAGAAGCCGAAAAACTAGTGAAGGCAGGCGTCAAGGAAATTATCGTGATCTCACAAGACACGAGCGCCTACGGCCAAGACATTCGCTACGCGGAAAGCCAATGGGGCGACAAAACCGTACGCGCCAAGTTCTATGATTTGGCAAAAGAACTCGGTTCACTAGGCGTCTGGGTGCGTATGCATTATGTCTACCCCTACCCGCATGTCGATGACGTGATTGAATTGATGGCCGATGGCAAAATCCTGCCTTATCTCGACATTCCGTTCCAACACGCCAGCCCGAATGTGCTTAAAGCCATGAAGCGCCCCGCGCATTCCGATAAGTTGATGGAGCGCATCAAGCGTTGGCGCGAAATTTGTCCGGATCTGGCTTTGCGCTCTACCTTCATTGCCGGTTTTCCTGGCGAGACCAACGATGATTTTGAAATGTTGTTAGACTTCCTGGATGAAGCAAAAATCGAACGTGCCGGTTGCTTCAAGTACGAGGCCGTCAAAGGCGCAAAGTCAAACGATCTCGGTTTAGAATTTGTACCCGAAGACGTAAAAGAAGCCCGCTTCAAACGCTTCATGGAACGACAGCAGAAAATCTCTACAGAAATTTTGAAGCGCAAAGTCGGCAAGCGGTTGCCCGTCATTATTGATAGCTCAAATGGCCTCACAGCCAAAGGCCGCACCAAATATGACGCACCGGAAATCGATGGCACAGTCCACATTTCAGCTCGTCGTCCTGTGCGCGTTGGCGATATTGTGACGGTGAAGATCGAGGCTAGCGATGCCTATGATTTGCGCGGATCTGTCGTTTAGGGGCTCAAAACTTTGGCGGCACAGCGCACACTTTCCTTAACCGCTGAACTCGTGGCAAGAGTTTATCGCACTGAGGCGGATTGCGGTCCTGACTCTGACAAACCTGTATTGACGGAAGAAGATTATGAAGCAGCGGCGGTTGATATTTGTAATCAGCTAAACGGTGCTCCACTTTGGATTTTTACTTATGGCTCCTTGAGCTGGAAGCCTGACTTTGAGCACGTCGAAGAAATGACCTGTGTTGCCTACGGCTGGCGACGCTCTTTTTGCCTGAACATCTCACGTTGGCGCGCCTGTCCTAAGCAACCTGGCTTAATGATGGCGCTAGACTGGGGCGGGAGCTGCAAAGGTGTTGCATTTCGTTTGCCCTCGATAGACACGAAAGCCCAAATCCTGCGCCTTCTTCACCGCGAAACAACACACAAAGAGGGATTGCTTTCCGTTCGCTGGATCAATGTTCGATCTGGACAAAAGGACATTCGTGCACTCACATTTTGGGCGCGCCCGCACGCCGATCGATATATCGATTTGCCTTTGCAAGAACAGGCCCATCGCCTCGCCCGTGCGGCCGGACATTTCGGCACAGGCGCGGAATATCTGTATAACACTGTCGTCAAGCTCGAAGAACTGGGAATTCATGATCGCTACCTTTGGCAATTACAAAAACTAGTAGCGGCAGAGATAGAAAGTTTGGCCAGTTCTTGACAAAAAAAGAGCGGTCACTTGGACCGCTCTCACGCTAGATCATTGATGCCATTTTATTGTGGCAATTTATCATCCACGCCTTTGACGTAGAAGTTCAAGCCAGACAAAACGCCATCGTCAGCGCTTTCGCCGGATTTCAGCCATTCAGTACCATCTTGTTTGGTAATTGGGCCAGTAAATGGCTTCAATTCGCCGGAGATGATTTTGGCCTGTGTGGCTTCTGCCATAGCTTTCACGTCGTCAGGCATGTTGGTGTAAGGAGCCATCGCAAGGTTGCCTTCTTTCAGGCCGTGCCAAGTGGATTCGCCACCCTTCCAAGTGCCGTCCATAACCATCTTGATGCGTTCAACATAGTATGGACCCCAAGTGTCTACGATCGCAGTCAATTGCGCAGTCGGACCAGCAGTGATCTGGTCAAAAGCCTGACCAAATGCCTTTATCTTGCGCTCTTCCGCAACTTGCATTGGACCGGTGGAATCAGTGTGCTGAGTGATGATGTCGACGCCTTGGTCGATCAACGCCTTAGCCGCATCAGCTTCTTTACCAGCATCGAACCATGTGTTGACCCAGATGACTTTCATCTTGAAGTCTGGATTAACAGACTGAGCGCCGAGCAAGAATGAGTTGATGCCTTGAACAACTTCAGGAATTGGGAACGAAGCGATGTAGCCTGCAGTGCCGGTCTTCGACATTTTGCCTGCGATTTGACCGATGATGTAGCGGCCTTCGTAGAAGCGCGAGTTATAAGTCGTCACGTTCGGAGCTGTTTTGAAGCCAGTTGCGTGCTCAAACTTCACGTCTGGGAACTTTGCAGCCACTGCCAATGTCTGGTCCATAAAGCCAAACGAAGTTGTGAAAACGATTGCGCAGCCAGAACGGGCAAAACGCTCAATCGCGCGTTCTGCATCTGGGCCTTCAGGTACGTTTTCAGCAATAACAGTTTCAACCTTATCGCCGAGTTCTTTATTCACCAACTGAACGCCTACATCATGCGCCTGTGTCCAGCCACCATCAGTTTTCGAACCGACATAGAGAAAGCAAGCTTTGGTTTTGTCTTGCGCGAAGGCTGTGCCCATCGACATCAAAAACGTGGCAGTTGCCAAGCCTGTTACGAGTTTCTTCATTTTAAGTTTCCTTTTGTTCTTGTCTACACGAGGGGCAGATCCGTCTTTTTTATACCTATCGATCAGCCACAAACGGCCGCCCCAATGAGGCCGGTGTGTTCATCATCGTTAGGCGTCTATTGCCCGATATTAGAACGAGAACGATGATGGTTGCTAGATAGGGAAGCGAAGAAAGTAGCTGGCTCGGTATTCCAAGGCCCAATGCCTGTGCATGAAGCTGGCCGATGGTCATAGCGCCAAAGAGATAGGCACCGCCAACGATGCGCCACGGCCGCCACGAGGCAAACACCACAAGCGCTAGCGCAATCCAACCCCGCCCTGCCGTCATGTTTTCCACCCATTGCGGCGTATAAACCAGAGACAGATGCGCGCCGGCCAAACCTGCGCAAGCGCCACCAAACATCACAGCCATGTAGCGCACTTTTACGACGGGAATGCCAAGAGCATGGGCCGAAGTATGATTGTCACCAACCGAGCGCAGCGTCAGCCCTGCCCGTGTCTTGAACAAAAACCAAGACACCGCCGCCACTAAAATAAATGACAAATAAAAGATTGGATCTTGCCCAAACAAAAGCCGACCAACAATTGGCAGATCCACCAAATAGGGAATGTTGACACTGGCAAGTTTTACACCAGCCTGTCCGACAAACAATTCGCCAATCAATCCAGATAAGCCAAGACCTGCCAACGTGAGTGCCAACCCTGTCGCGACTTGATTGGTCACCAACGTCAGTGTCATGACGGCGAATACAAGCGAGAATAAAACCCCAGCAATTATTGCTGCGAAAACGCCAAGCCACGGCGAACCGGTAGAAAGCGACACCGCAAATCCAACCACAGCGCCCATCACCATCATGCCTTCAACACCGAGATTGAGAACACCAGAACGCTCGACCACTAACTCACCAAGCGCTGCGATCAACAACGGTGTCGCCGCTGTCGCAATCGTCAAAATTATAGATTGAAAGATTTCCATCTATCCAACTTTTCCTGTCGCAGGTTGACCTGACCCGAGAACAATCCGGTAGTTAATCAATGTATCGCATGCCAACACAGAGAAAAGCAAAATGCCTTGAAACACGCGTGCCAATTTGTCAGAAAGTCCTAGTGAAATCTGCGCTGCTTCACCGCCAAGATAAGTCAATGCCAGCACCAAGCCCGCTGCGATAATACCCAACGGATTAAGACGCCCTAAAAACGCAACGATAATTGCAGTAAATCCGTAGCCTGGCGAAATTGACGGACGTAATTGCCCAATCGCACCAGATACTTCCATAATGCCGGCTAACCCAGCCAACCCACCAGAAAGCATGAAAGCAAAGAAAACCATGCGCGATGCGTCTATACCACCAAATCGCGCGGCGCGCGGCGAT
>JBGTAU010000317.1:0-5426 GCA_041749675.1 Rhizobiaceae bacterium
GTAACAATGCCCGCTGCGGCAATAATGATCGTGTTCCAAATGCCGACTTGCAGCGCTTTCCAATAGGTGGAATCGCTCGAATATGGGATTGGTGTCACCGCGATATCAAATCCAGCGCGACCATTGAGAAACGCAAAGCCAGAAGCAATGTTGGCGCGTTTCAAATTTTCTGTGGTGTTACCAATAATCCAATAGACCAATGCCGTAAGCGCGATCAGCAGCAATGCTTGCGATACCCAGCCACGAACTTTTGGATCATAAAACAATGATGACAGCGAAATTGGCGCTGAAATTGGCTTGTCGCTGAGTGCCATAGCTCAAACTCCTGTTGACCAAATTGATCGTCAAGACAATCCAAGGCAGCGCCGTTACGCCGCCTTGGACCGCTTCAACAGGAAATCAGCGGATTGGCGCTGCGTATTGTAGGCCGCCCTTTGACCACATCGCGTTGATGCCGCGTGCGATCTTCAATGGGGATCCGTTGCCGACGTTGCGATCAAAGCTTTCGCCGTAATTGCCGACTGCTTTTACGATATTGTAGGCCCAATCATTGGTCAAACCAAGGTCCGTACCGATTTTGGTATCCACTTCCGCACCCACGAAACGCAAGATTTCTGGGTTGGTTGAGGTCTTCATTTCATCGACGTTGGCCTGTGTGATGCCCAGCTCTTCAGCGGTCAACATGGCGCTATGCGTCCACTTAACGATGTCAAACCATTGGTCGTCGCCTTGGCGCACGGCAGGTCCAAGCGGCTCTTTGGAAATGATTTCTGGTAACACGACATGATCGTCTGGCGCTGTCAGCGACAAGCGTGTTGCATAAAGACCGGATTGGTCAGTGGTGAGAACATCGCAGCGGCCGCTATCGTAGGCAGCGTTCACTTCTTCGTTCTTTTCAAACACAACGCCGGAATATTCCATTTTGTTGGCTTTGAAATAGTCGGCCAAGTTCAATTCGGTGGTCGTTCCGGACTGAACGCAAATCGTTGCGCCAGATAGCTGCAATGCAGAATTGACGCCGGTGATTTTCTTGGAATTGATCATGAAGCCTTGGCCGTCAAAGTAGTTGACGCCGGCAAAGTTTAAGCCAAGTGCCGTGTCGCGGTTGATGGTCCAAGTGGTGTTGCGTGCCAAGATATCTACTTCACCCGATTGCAACGCGGTGAAGCGCTCTTTGGCGGACAATGGTGTAAACTTTACTTTCGTGCCATCGCCGAACACAGCTGCGGCAACGGCGCGGCAGAAATCAACATCAAGGCCAGTCCACTCACCCTTATCATCCGGTGAGGAGAAGCCTGCTAAGCCAACATTCACGCCGCATTGAACAAAGCCTTTGGCTTTAACATCATCAAGCGTTGCAGCGCCCGCGAACGAAGTGCTTATCACCATGGCAGCGCCAGCCAGCAAAGTTTTCAAAATAGTTTTGGACATTGTTCGTAACCCTTTTTGTTTCCCACTATGGACATGACTTATCTGTTCCATCCCATTCGGGACATTTAAGCACAAATACATTCATCAATGCCTGTGCTCTGTGTCATTCCTAATCGTTATCGAATGGCAATTTGGCATCAAGGTCAAGCGATAATCGCGAAAGTGGGGTTCTAAGAACGGGAAAATACACAATTACGAGCAATAGAAGCAAGACAGCGGATAAACCCTGAGATGACTTAAGGTAAGCTTCAACGAAAAATCTGGTCTAGACGCAAAATCTGTGAGGTTGGTTTCAACTTGCCATTGACCATACAAAATCCAGCGTTACGAGACTTTAGCCACACCGCAAAAAATAGGGTGAATATATATCCCAAGCCAAATCCGATAATCACATCTGAAAAATAGTGAGCCAACGCGAAATAGCGTGTGGATGCTAAAAGAAAACCCAGTAGTAATATTATCAAACGCAGTTTTGGAATCCAAATGCAAAGCACACACGTCACGGCGCCCATGGTACAGGCATGGCCCGAAGGCATCGAATGAAATGAATTTTCCCAAGACAATGGAACGAAATTGACCGCCCCATACCATTCGACAAGCTTTGGACGTGTCCGGCCGATCAGAGGTTTGAAGATATTCACCAGCATCCCAGAAAGTGCCACCGCACCAAACAAAAAAGCAGCTTGCGCGACGACGAGCTGAAACCACATCTGCAAATGGTTCGGGATTTTGGTATTTTGGGACATGTAGGCGATCGCACAGATCACGAAAGTGGGCACAAGATAATTTTCTCCGCGCCCTACATCACTGAGCGACAACAAAACCGATTGCCAACCGCTTTGAGCGTGTTTGGCCATCAAGATCAAACGCTCATCGTAGGCAATGATAGCGCATCCCAGCAGCATCGTGACCAAAGCGTAGGCGAGGATTCTGATCTTTAACCGGTCGATAGGATCTAAAGCAGCTGCATTCGCACTTGTGCCAAGCCTTTGTTCTGTGTGAACAATACTATATTCTGGCGCTGAACATGGGTTTGTCACAAAAGACAACTCCGAGCAAAATGCGTGAACCGCGTGGATGAAAGTGAGATTGCATTGACCCAAGAACATAACAATTTGATGAAACAGCTGGGCATCAATACGCGCCTGGCACACGATGGCTACAATCCACGCGACTATCATGGCTTCGTCAATCCGCCGGTGGTTCATGCCTCAACCGTGTTGTTTCCAAATGCAGCCACTATGGAAAACCGCGCGCAGCAATATACCTATGGAACGCGCGGCACGCCGACCACGGACGCTTTGCAACATGCCATCAATGCGCTTGAAGGTTCGGCAGACACCATCCTCGTTCCATCCGGCCTTACTGCTGTCACCGTGCCTTTGCTCGCCTTCTTAGGTGCAGGAGATCACGTGCTCATCATCGACAGCGTCTATCACCCGACACGCCGGTTTGCCGATACGTTGCTTAAACAATACGGCGTTGAAGTCACCTATTATCCGCCGGAATTGGGTGCTGACATTGCCGCGTGGATGAAGCCGAACACCAAGGTCGTTTTCACAGAATCGCCCGCCTCTAATACATTGGAAGTTCAAGACATCCCGGCAATCGCCAAAGCCGCGCATGCGGGCGGCGCTATTGTGATGATGGACAATACATGGGCAACGCCATTGTATTTCAAGCCGTTGGACCACGGCGTTGATATTTCGATTCATGCAGCCACCAAATATCCGTCTGGCCACGCTGATGTCTTGATGGGGATGGTCTCTGCCAACGCCACTTGCGCGGAACGCTTGCGCAATGCCTACATCGATCTTGGCATGTGTGTGGGACCGGATGATGCCTATCAAATTTTGCGGGGATTACGCACAATGGGCGTGCGCCTTGAGCGCCATCAGCAGACCACTTTGGCATTGGCGCAGTGGCTTGAGACAGACCCCCGCGTCGCACGCGTCTTGCATCCCGCCCTGCCCTCTTTCCCCACTCATCATTTGTGGAAGCGCGATTTCTGCGGCTCGTCCAGCCTGTTCTCCATCGTGCTCAATGGTGGTGGCAAACAGGAAGCACACGCCTTCTTGGATGCCTTGCAAATTTTCGGCCTTGGCTATTCATGGGGTGGCTATGAAAGCCTTGCCATCCACGTCTGGCTCGGCGATCGCATCCACGCCAAGGCTCCAGCCGAAGGCCCCGTCATTCGCCTGCAAATCGGTATGGAAGACGAAGTGGATTTGCGCGCCGATATAACGCGCGGTTTAGATGCGGCGTTTGCAAAGGCATAAATCATGACCCTCAAAGCCCTTCGCACCGCCAACGCTGCCCGCCAAAAAGAGTGGGATAAAGACAATCAAATCACCCTCTCCTATCGCGGCACGGAACTCGGCGGCGAAGTCGGCGAGGCGCTCAACATCATCAAAAAACTAGAACGCGAACGCCTCGGCATCAAAGGCAGCCGCGCGAGTGTGGATGATTTGGCCGAAGAACTTGCCGATGTCATCATCTGCTGCGACCTCATCGCGATGGCAACAGGGATCGATTTGACTGAGGCGCTCGAAGCGAAGTTTAACAAGACGAGCGAGAAGGTGGGATTGGTGACGCGGTTGAAGTTGGGGTAAAGTTTGTTTCGTATATTGTCTAATAATATTAAGGCGATTTTCAAAATAATTTTTTCTTGGAACGCAATTGAATGTAATTATTGAAATGTCGTGACTATATAAATAATATTATACTATAACAAAATCAATATTGTAGTTTTTATTATTCTTATAACAATCAATTTATGTATTTTTTGTGATTTCCTTAGAAATTCACCTCAAAATTATTCGCAACTAAGGTTAATTCCACTTGGATATGGAAGATTATACTTCACACTGGAGATGGAAGATTTTGATTGATTAAGCACATAATCTCCCTGCGGTTTAAGATTAACAATACCAGCAAAAGCTCCTTTCACGACTACTGTGATATATTTTTCTGTGTGCATGTTGTTCAAAATTAAAATTTGATCACCTGCGATCACTGAACTCTTTTGTAAGATCAAAGCTTTCAAAGGGTCCTGTAAATCGTCAGGTACATATGCATCTGTCCAATTTCTCCAATGTACTTTAAACCCGACAAGCATTTTTACTGGTCCGGCAGCTGTTTCAAATGTTTCAGTCTCGCAAGCAATTTTAGACTTTTCTAATGGAGAGCGACTTACTGCTCTAAATTCCCTCACTGTAGTACCGGGTGCTTTTCCAGTAAGACAAAGGACATTTGCTGCAGTCTGCTGTTTCGAAGGGTTGAAAGCCAAATATTTCTTGTTCCCAGTCGAACAAAACCCGTCTGTACTGTAATTGAAATTTTCAAGTACTGTGTTGCCTTTTCCTTGCTTTTCGATCACTGGGATACCTTCAAAATAGTCAACTATTACGCCAGTAATTGGCGTAACAGCCTTAATATCAGCTTTCAAAGTGGGGCTGGATTCATCAGCAATAGTTGGGCAACATGAAGTCAACCAAATGACAAAAATCACAATAGACTTTTTCATAATTTCGCACCTAACCATTAGATTACGGCGTGTGGGACCGACTGAGCTATAGATAATCATAAAAAAAATAGGTTGTATATAGAAAGTTTCAAATTTTGGAAAAATAATAAATTCTTATTGGCACTAAAACTTACATGAAAAACAATCACTTACTTAAGGTTTTTTGCAATTAAGGCAAATATTAAGGTGTCCTACTCTATATAAAGAATTTACGTCAATTATGAAAAATATGAGCAATTATATATCGTGTTCTATATTTTTAGGTATCTATTTATGGAACCACCCACCGCCCGCTAACTTCATCCCCCAGTTCAAACACCGCCCGCCGATTGGCTTCAATCTTCAGCACCACCACCTCAAGCCGATCTACTTTTATCGTCACGGTCCGAAAATGCGCTTCGCCCGGATCAACACTGCCCGCTTCATACGCTAAATATCCATAGCCATCGCCCGCTGCCAATTCACTCCC
>JBGTAU010000318.1:0-2684 GCA_041749675.1 Rhizobiaceae bacterium
GGGCATCTGGCGCGAAATCAAGCCGCCGAGCGCACGCAGCGGCGTTGGTCGGTCAGAAAAAAGCCGCGCCGCCTTTTGCAGGCGCCGCATTTTCTTGGCTTTTTCTTGTTCGCTTACGACCATAGCTTTTGTCCAGACTTACCCTTCAATAACCAGAAAAGTGTGGAATTGTAAAAGGCTTACTGGCGAAATCGGTTTGGCGAGATGTGATGGGGATCTAGCCCGAACTCCAACAATTCGTTCGAGATTTTGCCGCCGAGTACCATCTGCGCTGCGCACATGGAAAGGGCAGGGCAGGATTGGATGCCGTAGCCGCCTTGGCCGACCAGCCAAAAGAAACCTGCCGCGTTCGGATCAAAGCCAATGACCGGATTGCCATCGGGCGCAAAGGTGCGCAAGCCGCCCCAGTTGTGGTCAAGCCGCTCGACTTCGAGTGTGGTCGCGTTCATCAGCCGCTCAATGCCCTCTGCAATGGCCATATCGTCGCCATAAGCATCATGTGGCTCCACGGGTGTGGCATCGGCTGAAGAGACCATGAGTTTGCCGCTTTGCGGCTTGGCATACCATGTTTCACCCACGTCGGTGACCATGGGCCATTGGTCACTGCCGATCTGGCCCCCAACTGGAATGATGCCAATAGACCGGCGTTTGGGAATGAGGCCCACAGGCTGCACATTTGCCATTTGAGCCACAACGTCGCCCCAGGCACCAGCAGCGTTGACGATGTTGGGGCCGTGAAAAACGCCGAGCTTGGTGGCGATATGCCACTCGCCGTTTCGATGGTCGATGTTGTCTGCTTTGGCATTCAGAACCAGCGTGCCGCCATTGGATTTGAACAGTTTCAAATAGCCGCGATGCAGCAGGTCGACGTCGATGTCACCAGTTTGTGCATCCAGAAAACTGCGCTGTGCATACCCATCGCGCAGAATTGGAAAACGTCGTTTAGCCTCGGACGCGGAAATTTCTTCGAGGCCCGTACTCAATGCTAAAAGTGCTTGCGTATGGTGCTCTTGGCTATGGGCTTCGAAGAACAAGGAATCGCGATGGGTGAGCAATGCGGCGTCGCTGAAACCTATGGGGGGATTGCGAAAGAACTGATCGCTTGCGCGGGTGAAAGCCAGCATTGGCGCGGGGCCATAGTTCGGCTCATAGCTTGCCGCAGAACGCCCCGTGGTGTGATAGCCGGGGCGATCTTCCATTTCGAGGATTGCCACCTTTTTTGTCGCTGACAAATGCGCGGCGATGGACGCTCCGGCAATGCCTGCGCCGATTACGATGATGTCAAAGTTGGACATGTTTATCCGAGCCGGCGTTTGAGTACTCTAAGACGATTGACGTTCAGTGCTCAAGCGATAGCCAATGCCGCGCACTGTTTGCAAGTAAAGTGGGTTGGAAGGATCGACTTCAATCTTGCGACGCAAACGGTTAATCTGCACATCGATAGTGCGCTCACCGATCTCAGATTCGTTTTTGACCAGTTCGTAGCGCGGCACCGTTTCACCGGGGCGTTCAGAAAATTGAACCATAATGTCTTGTTCACGATCAGTCAGGCGCACAATATCTGAGCCGCGTTTGAGTTCGCGTCGGGCAATGTGGAAGGTAAATGGGCCAAACGCGACTTGCTCTTGCATCACTTGAACGACGGGCGCTCCCCGCTTGAGTATGTTGTTGACGCGTAAAAGCAATTCGCGTGGATCAAATGGTTTGGCTAAATAGTCGTCGGCGCCTGCCTCAAGGCCATTGATGCGGGCATCGGTTTCCGACAGTGCTGTGAGCATCAAAATCGGTACATCGCGGGTTTCGCGCAAGGACTTTGTGAGTTCAACGCCGGTTTCTCCCGGCATCATCACGTCTAGCACGAGCAAATCAAATTCAAGGCTTTCAAGTTTGCGGCGGGCTTCTGCGGCATTGGCGGCCACAGTCACCCGATAGCCGCGCTCTTGCAAAAATTGTGAAAGAAGTGTGCGAATACGGGTATCGTCATCTACAACCAAAAGATGGGCGGCATTGTCATCAAGGGTCGAATGTGCGGCGTTATCGTTTTGCATGTGTCCTCCAGATTGTTTCAAATCTTGTCGCAGTTGTAGCCGACCTACCCGACCATCGCTTTCAAAAACGCTTCGACTTGACTATGCCCACCCACCCCAGTCTGCTGTAATGCGGTGTTTATACGGCGTGATTGCGGCATTGCCAAATTGAGCGCCAAGTTACGGCCTTTTTCTGTTGGATAAAGCTTGCGCTGGCGCTTATCTTTGGGGCCGGTGACTTGTTCGATGTGGCCGGAATCAATGAGTTGTTTGAGCACGCGGGCAAGACTTTGTTTGGTAATCCGCAGAATTTCGAGTAGCTCAGCAACCGTGAGGCCGGGCCGACGGTTGACGAAATGCAGCACACGATGGTGTGCACGGCCGAAGCCGTAAGTTTCTAAAATTGCATCGGCATCGGCTGTAAAATCGCGATAAGCAAAAAAGAATGCTTCGATCAGCATGAAATCAATGCCCGTATCGTCACTTAATGTTGGTTCATCGGTTACAGGTATCATCGATCCACTCACCACCATGTTGCTAAAATTATGTCAGCACTATTGACATATTTTTTGGCTCTGCGTAACCTCTTTTCAGTTGTTGGCCACAATTTGTGCGAAACGTAAAGATGGCAATTCGTTCTAACGCCGTAGTCGATAT
>JBGTAU010000319.1:0-2848 GCA_041749675.1 Rhizobiaceae bacterium
CTTGGTGATCGTGAAATGCTGCGCATTTCGGTTTTTATGAATGTGTTTTCTGTCCACGTAAACCGCGCGCCAGTGCGCGGAAAAATCGCGCAAATTGCCTATAAACCAGGTCAGTTCCTCAATGCCGACCTTGATAAAGCAAGTTCCGAAAATGAACGCAATGGTTTGCGCATCGTCTCGCCAAATGGCGAAATTGGCGTTGTTCAAATCGCCGGTCTCATCGCGCGGCGTATTGTCTGCTGGAGCACCGAAGGCCAACACATCGGGGCAGGCGAGCGTTTTGGGTTGATCCGCTTCGGCTCACGCGTCGATGTGTTTTTGCCAAGCGGGTTTAATACGCGCGTCCATGTTGGACAAACGGCAATTGCTGGTGAAACGATACTCGCCGAACATGGCGGCGCACCATCAGTCTCGCTCGTTCGTATCGCTTGATATGCCAATGGATTCGCCAATCCCACCCTTTAATCCTCATGGCCACGTGCCGCCCGGACGACGCATTGGCAGGATTGAGCTGCGGTTTATCTTACCAAACTTAATAACCGTGATGGCAATTTGTGCCGGGCTTACGGGCATTCGCATGGCGTTTGAAGGCCGTATTGCTGATGCCGTTGGCCTCGTTTTACTAGCTGCGTTTCTCGACGGCATCGATGGTCGTTTAGCCCGTGCTATGAAAGCGCAATCGAAGTTTGGCGCACAAATGGATTCATTGGCTGACGTGGTCAATTTCGGTGCCGCACCCGCGCTTGTGCTGTATGCCAGTATTTTGGATCAAGCCCGTTCAATCGGGTGGATCGCGGCGTTGGTTTATGCAGTTGCGTGCTGCTTGCGTTTGGCACGTTTCAATGTGATGCAGGACGATCCCAATAAGCCGGTCTGGAGTGATGATTACTTTGTCGGCGTCCCAGCTCCATTCGGTGCTTTGCTGGTGATGTTGCCTGTGTACATGAGTTTTCACTTTAGGGATGGCGGCACGACAATGGCGGTGGCTTCAGCGGTCTTTACGGTTTTCGTTGCGATGTTGATGGTCTCACAAATTCCTGTATTTTCTGGCAAGTCGACCTTCGCCCGTATCCCAGCAAATTGGATTTTGCCATCGTTGCTTGGCGCAACAATTTATGTCGCGTTGTTGCTGACGTTCACGTGGGAAATGTTGACGTTAACTGCGCTGGCCTATTTGGCAACCTTGCCATTTGGTTATCGCAAGTTCCAGCAGCAATTGGCATCCGAGCGCAAACCGAAGCCAGAGCCCGAAGGTGTTGAATAAAGCCCTTCCGCCCCTATTGTGGTATTTGGTAATTCACAAACTTATTGTGCCGCACCACATAAAGCTGTCCGTTTTCTTGAACATCCGGATAGCAAAGCCGAGCGATCTTCGCGCCAACTTCTGACGGATGGGGCAAGGACATTGGGTCTTCGCCGGGTGCTGCTTGTGCCCGCATCGCCGTACGGGTTGCGCCAGGATCAATTGAATTAATTTTCAGCGGCGTACTTTTCATCTCATCCGCCCAAGCGCGCGCCAAGACTTCGACGGCAGCTTTTGAGGCCGCGTAAGGGCCCCAGTAGGCGCGCGCCGAATGGGCAACACTAGACGAAAGCACCAGCGCACGTCCGTCTTCAGACAGCCGCAAGAGCGGATCAACAGAGCGGATCAAACGCCAAATACTTGTCACATTGAGTGTCATCAACCGGTCAAATACTTTCGCTTCAACATGACCCAACGGCGAAATCGTACCGAGCATTGCAGCGTTCGCAACAAGAATATCCAGCTTGCCCCAGCGATCATTGATAGCCGCCCCAAGGCGATCAATCCCTGCCATATCCGACAAATCCAGCGGCACCAGCGTTGCCTCACCGCCAGCCGATTTAATCTCGTCGTCTAAGTCTTCCAGCCCGCCTTGCGTGCGCGCAACCGCAATCACATGCGCACCCGCAGCTGCCAGCTCTTTGGCAATGTGGTAACCAATACCGCGCGATGCGCCGGTGACCAGTGCAATGCGACCTTGAAGAGGCTTAGTCATATCAACCATTTCCAGCCAAAAGCGACAGCGTCCGTACCTTGTCTGTCCCATCGCGATCCATCAACCGCGTAGGATATTCGCCAGTGAAACACGCATCACAAAACTGCGGCGAAGCGTTGTCACGGCTCGGTTCAAATACGGCGCGATAGAGGCCATCAATCGATAGGAAGCCCAGTGAATCCACACGAATAAAATCTGCCATCTCATCAATTGACATGCGCGAGGCGAGCAGCTTTGATTTCTCCGGTGTGTCCACACCATAGTAACAGGACGACATCGTCGGCGGCGAGGCAATGCGCATATGCACTTCCGCTGCACCCGCATCGCGCACCATCTGCACGATTTTTTGCGAGGTCGTGCCGCGCACGATGGAATCATCTACCAGCACGACGCGCTTGCCTTCAAGCATGCGCCGATTGGCATTGTGCTTGAGTTTCACGCCCATGTGGCGGATCGAATCTGAAGGTGCAATAAATGTGCGACCGACGTAGTGATTGCGGATAATGCCAAGTTCAAATGGCAGACTAGAGGCTTGGCTAAACCCGATCGCTGCTGGCGTTCCCGAATCTGGCACAGGCACTACAACGTCAGCGTCACACGGGCTTTCTTTGGCAAGTTCAATGCCAATGCGCTTGCGCGCTTCATAAACATTGCGCCCGTCAATAATGGAATCGGGCCGTGCAAAGTAAACATATTCAAAAATGCAAAACCGGGGTTTTTGCTGCTCGAATGGAAAGATGCTGGTCATGCCATCTTCATTGAAGATCACGACTTCGCCCGGCTTCACATCGCGCACATATCGAGCGCCTATAATGTCAAGCGCACAGGTT
>JBGTAU010000320.1:0-2660 GCA_041749675.1 Rhizobiaceae bacterium
GGGCGAACTTATTCCATCCAGCATCCCGTTAGAATCAGTCTTGGGAAATGTTGTATTATGCGTTGTCATTCTTTTGGTGATTGGCGTAGGCGCTTACATTTCATACAAGAAAACAAGTCGTTGGGGTCAAACTTTTGTACCAAGCCAATATTATGACCCCTCACAGCTTTCCGTTGCCGGTGACAATGCCAATGCCAATCGCATGATTATGTCCAAATGGATTTTGTGGCCAATTCGCATTTTTTTGATTGTGTTAGTGCTATTTTCCCTAGCAGAAACCGCTGCATTATATGGTTGGGAAATGCCCGGCTTGGCTTTTATTAGAAACTTAACATTCCAATTTGATAAGGTCTTCGCAGCTGTATTGCTGGGATTGGCAACTTTAGGCGGCTTCATTGCTTACTCCGGCGAAAAACCTTTGCGGGCCGGTCTTGGCATTGCAATTGATGTTATTACCTGGCTGAACGACCACTCTTGGAACTCTAAGGAAAAGAAAACGCGCACGACCAAAACGCTTTTCGAAAAAACGGTGCCATGGATGTTTCCGATCGCGCCTGCGAGCAAGCGACAAGGCTATTGGAAGCGCGAACGTATTAAGCAAAGACTTGAAGTTCTGACAAACCAGATGATCCGCGATGAGCGGCCAGATCGACTGGTAATCGTTTCCCACAGTCAAGGCACTGTGGTGGCTTTAGATGTTTTGAACACGCTTGGGCGCAAGTGGCTGAGTATGATGCCAGAAGGCAGCACGATCAGCCTTGCGACGATGGGCTCGCCTTACAATCACGTGCATCACCACTATTTTCCGCAATCTTTTGCCAAGATCAGCCAATGCCCAGAGCTTCAATTGCGACAGCCTGACGGCAAGGGCGGCGTTCTCACAGATTGGATCAATATATTCCGCATCGATGACTTTGTTGGAACCCACATCGACCCGACTGGCCAATGGCCTCGCGAGCACCCTGTGGCAGCAAATGGGCACACCTATTATTGGATTGACGAAAACGTGTTTCCGATACTCAAGACGTTCGTCAAATAAGTGCTGGTTCAAGAACTTTGATTAAGCACTCTTGCGCGCACGCTCAGCATGAAAATCGCAAATCGTTTCAATGATCCGATCCTGATCTTCTCCCGACAAATAAGGATGCATAGGCAAACAAAGAATACGCTCTGGCAACGCTTCAGACATTGGCAAGCCGCCAGGCGCGGTAGGAAAATGTTTGTATGCCACTTGCTGATGCAATGGTTTGACATAGTAGACGACGGAAGGAATGCCGTTGGCCTGCAGTGTCGACTTCAATGCATCGCGATCACTGCTTTCAATTGCATATTGCGCGAACGCTGAACGCGATTGATTATCGATCATTGCCGTTTTGACAACGCCTCTCAGTCCAGCTTGATAACGCGCCGCCACACGTTGGCGGGCTTCCATTTCATCTTCGAGGATAGCCAGTTTTTCAATCAGAATTGCAGCCTGTATGGTATCAAGGCGTGAGTTCAAACCAACACGAACATTGTCATATTGGGTCTCGCCTTTTCCATGAAAGGCAAACGAGCGCAGCACATCGGCCATTGCGTCATCATTGGTAAACATTGCGCCGCCATCGCCATAGCAGCCAAGCGGCTTTGCCGGATAAAAGCTGGTGGACGCAACATGGCCAAAAGCCCCGCACATTTTTCCCTTGCGCGAGCCACCAATAGATTGCGCCGCGTCTTCAATAATTACCAATCCTTCAGCGGACGCAATCGCTTCAATCGCATCGTAATCCGCTGCCAAACCAAATAGATCGACAGGGATGATCGCCTTGGGCGTCAACCGGCCTTCTGCCCGAATAGCTGCGATAGCCGCCTTCAGCTGGTCCGTGTCGAGATTATAAGTGTCCGAATCAATATCAATGAATACCGGTTCAGCACCAGCCAGAGCCACCACTTCCGCAGTTGCGGCAAAGGTAAAACTTGGGCAAAAAACCGCATCGCCGCGCCCGACGCCAAAGGCGAATAATGGGAGGAGGAGCGCATCCGTGCCATTGGCACAAGCGACAACATGTTTGACACCCACATAATCGGCCAATTGGCGCTCGAATTCCGCAACTTCCGGCCCTAGAATATATTTGCCTTCACGAATGACTTTGGCAACAGCCAGATCAATCTTGTCACTGATGCGTGCACGTTGTGCCGCAAGGTCAATAAATTGCATGTTTATCCCAAGCCTGAGTAGGTGATGAATCTGCCCCGTATCGGAGCCCGCCCTACCCGCTTACTAGTGCTATTCGCAAGCAGACGCCAGTGTGCTGTAAATCACAACAGTAAAGGGAATTGTAACAGGATGTGATAGCATGTCGGCGTACTAATCGTGAACGACGGTACCCGCTGTCAATATCTGCAACACGCGAATGGCTTCTTCACCGCCAGTGCGCGGCTCTGAGCGGGTCTTGATACAGTCGATAAAGTGCTGGCATTCCGCCGTAAGAGGCATGCCCTGCGCCACAGGGACGTACATCGGCTCCTCAGCCGTAAACGCCCACTGACCATTGTCTTGCCAAACAGCGTGACGGTAAACCGCTAGCTTCTTGTCCCAAGCCTCGCAGTCATCAAAAACAGCCATCGCCTTAGTTCCCACCACAGTCAGCCGCCGTTCGCGATAGGGATTAAGGCGCGAT
>JBGTAU010000321.1:0-4254 GCA_041749675.1 Rhizobiaceae bacterium
AAAGCGGTCGTTCTTGATGAAGCCGATGAAATGCTTGACCTTGGCTTTCGCGAAGACCTAGAGTTCATTTTGGATGCTGCACCCAAAGAACGCCGCACACTGATGTTCTCTGCAACAGTTCCAGCGCAGATCGCTAAACTGGCAGCCAAGTTTCAAAACAACGCCATGCGCATCGCCACTGTCAGCAAAGAGCGCCAGCACGCCGACATCGAATATCGCTTGATGCCCGTCGCGCCCCATGAGCGCGAAAACGCGATCATCAACGCGCTGCTGTTTTTTGATTCAACCAGTACGATGGTGTTCTGCGCCACAAGAGATGGCGTCAAGCATCTCTCCAGCCGCTTGGCGAACCGTGGTTTTGGCGTGGTTTCGCTATCCGGCGAACTTAGCCAAGCCGAGCGTACCAATGCGCTTCAGTCCATGCGCGATGGTCGTGCGCGTGTATGTGTCGCAACCGACGTTGCCGCCCGCGGCATTGATTTGCCGAGCCTTGATCTCGTCATCCACGCTGATTTACCGACCAACCCAGACACATTGCTGCATCGTTCGGGACGTACCGGTCGCGCAGGACGCAAGGGCATCTGTTTGCTCGTCGCTCCTTTGCATCGTCGTCGCTCTGCCGAGCGTTTGCTGAGCCTTGCTAAGGTTCAAGCCGCCACCGTGCGCGCGCCCAGCCAACACGACATTCAAGAGCGCGACAAGGAGCGGATGCTCTCAAGCGTTGGCGGCACCGAAGGGTCTACCGACGAAATCGATACCGTCGCAGAATTGATGAAGCGCCATTCCGCCGAGGCAATCTCTTTGGCGTATATCCGCATGGTGCAAGCCGCCCGCCCCATGGCAGAAGAACTTTCTGAAACCAATATTCCAGACTCCGCCGCGCCAATGGCGTCGAAAGAAGCTGAACGTTTTGACGATGGCGTCTGGTTCCGCTTGCCGCAGGGTCGCAAGCAAAATGTCGAACCACGGTGGCTAATTCCGACACTGTGCAAGGCTGGACATCTCACTAAGCGAGACATTGGCTTCATCCGTCTGCTTGACAGCGAAACACGTTTTGAAGTGCGCCCCGAAAAGGCGGACTCCTTCTTGGAAGCACTTGCCAACGCCAAAGGCAGCGACAAAGGCTTGCGCGTGACCCGCTTCATTGGCGACCCAACGGTGTTGCCACCGCGCGAAAAATCCCACGATGGGGGCGAGCGTCCAAAATTCGATCGCGGCGATAAGCCGAAGTCCGATTACGCTCCAAAAAAAGATTACGCGCCTAAAAAAGACTATGCCGCTAAAAAGGATTATTCAGAAAAGCGTGAGTACGCTCCTAAGAAAGCGTATGAACCAGCCGCCGGTCACGCCAAAGATCATGGCGCTGTAGATCGCCCGCAAGGTGATTGGGCGCCAAAGGAAAACGCCCCAAAAGAAAAGCAGCGTTGGTCTAAAGATCAAAAAGCAGCACGGCCAAAGGCAGAAGGCGATCGCCCAGCGTATGCCGGAAAAGCGGCATCTGACAAGCCGCGCGATTTTGAGCCGAAAAAATGGGACAAGCCAAAGCCATCAGGCGATAAACCGTTCGGTGCCAAACCTTTCAAAGGCAAACCAAAAAAATCAAACGGCTGATTTTTTTAGACTTCCCAATTCGAAAGTGACATGGAACATTCCTGATATTGCAGGAGTGTTTCATGTCTAAAAATTCCGCCACTTTCCCAAAATTGAAACCATGGACCGATGTTGCTCCGACTTTGGTCGACGTTGCGATGGGCCGCAAACCAGCGGATTTGGTGGTGCGCGGTGGCCGCTGGGTGAACGTGCATTCCGGCGAAATCATTACAAATATTGATCTGGCAATTATCGAAGGCCGCTTTGCCTATTGCGGGCCAGACGCCTCTCATTGCATTGGGCCTGAAACGCAAATCATTGAAGCCAATGGCCGTTATCTGGTGCCAGGTCTGTGCGATGGTCATATGCATGTCGAAAGCGGTATGGTCACCGTCACCGAGTTTTGCCGCGCCGTAATACCCCATGGCACGACCTCCATGTTCATCGATCCGCATGAAATCGCAAATGTGCTCGGCCTTGAGGGCGTGCGTCTTATGCACGATGAAGCGATGGCAATGCCGACAAATGTTTATGTGCAAATGCCATCCTGCGTTCCATCCGCACCCGGTCTCGAACATGCTGGCGCGACGCTTGAAGCTAAAGACTTTGCGCAAGCCATGGCTTGGCCCAACATCATTGGTTTAGGCGAAGTCATGAATTTCCCCGGCGTTGCCGCCAATGATCCGATCATGGTCGCCGCCATCAAAGCCACGGCAGAAGCAGGTAAAACCGTTGGTGGTCATTATGCTTCGCCCGATCTTGGTCGCAGCTTTCACGGCTATGTCGCCGGTGGCCCTGAGGACGACCACGAAGGCACCCGCGCAGAAGACGCCATCGCTCGCGTGCGTCAAGGCATGAAAGCCATGCTCCGCCTCGGTTCGGCTTGGTATGATATCGCAAGCCAAATCAAGGCCGTTACTGAGCAAGGCATAGACCCGCGCAACATTATCCTGTGCACCGATGACAGCCATTCCGGCACACTCGTCAACGAGGGGCACATGGACCGCGTCGTGCGCCACGCTATAGAGCAAGGCTTGAAACCAATCACGGCGATCCAAATGGTGACACTCAACACGGCGCAGCACTTCCGGCTGGACCGGGAGCTCGGTTCGATCACGCCGGGTCGCCGCGCCGATTTTCTCATCGTCTCCGACCTTGCATCGCTAACGATTGATGATGTCTACGCCCGCGGCCAGCATCTTGCTCATCAAGGCAAACTCATCGCCGAAATCGCGCCCTATGCCTATCCGGAAAAAGCAAAAAATACGGTCAATATGAAGCGCGACTTGAATTCGGAAGACTTCGATATTCGATCACCCAAAGGCGCAAATTCAGTCGCAGTGCGTGTCATCGGTGTGGTCGAAAACCAAGCCCCAACCAAAGCGCTCGAAGCCGTACTGCCTGTCAGCGACGGCCTTGTCGCCATGGATCAAACCCAAGACATTTGCCAGATCGCACTCGTCGAACGCCACCGCGCCACCGGCGGCGTAGTCAACGCTTTCGTCTCAGGCTTTGGCTATAAAAAGCCCTGCGCCATGGCCTCCACAGTTGCCCACGACAGTCACCACATTATCGTCGTCGGCACCAACAAGGCCGACATGGCGCAAGCCGCAAATCGTTTGCGCGAAGTCGGCGGGGGCGTGGTTTTGATTTCCGAGGGCAGGGAGCTTGCGCTGGTCGAAATGCCCATCGCTGGCCTCATGTCCGACGAGCGCGCCGAAGTTGTTGCCGCAAAAGCAGAGAAACTCACCAAAGCCATGATTACCTGCGGCTGTGACCTCAACAACGCCTACATGCAGCATTCGCTACTGGCGCTGGTGGTGATCCCGGAACTCAGGATATCCGATGTCGGGCTGGTAGATGTGCGCACGTTTGAGAAGGTGGATTTGTTTGTGTAGATAATTCAGTATCCTGGACTGAATTGAATGAAACGCGACCGCTTTGGTAAGAATAACTGGGCTATATGTCACGAAAATTAAGTTGTAGAGTTTCTAGAGATTCTACCCTTAATTAAAAGCTATCGCTTGAAAAATATGAGTGCAGTGGAATTGTAGTTCCCAAAAAACTTAGATCCAAATGGGGTATCTGATCGTCAACAAATGACGAAAGTAAGCCAAATTTATTGAGTTGGGCATTTCTGTGTTTTGTAATTTATATTTTCATTCGCCTGCTATCACAAAAGCTTGGGTTTGACTTTTGGATTGTATTGATGATCGCGGGTTTAATCGCGTTAATTTGCTTCTTGACCTATTTTGCTTCGGTTGGTCGAAAGCTTCGTCTGCGAGAAAATTCGTCCAAATCACCACAAGAACACACAGTCAATCATTTGGAAGAGTACGAAAAACATGAACAAATGCCAGAGCGGAGTTACGAGGAGATTTTTGAACTAGCGCTAACAGGACTTATCTCACTGGTGGTAGCGACTTCGACACTTACTGGGTTTGCGGTATTTGCGTACCAGTCATTTATGTACTTGCGAAATGGAATTTGGACGTCAATTTCACTTATTGATGGCTTTTCTGCATTAAGTTCGAGTTCTTGGCTCTTGGACCCAAAGGATTGGCTTGGTCTACATAGCTTGCTAGATCAAGTGCCCTTAAGTGTGGCTTTAATTGCCGTGGGTTTGTTGTTTATTTTTCGAGATGATTGGTGAGAGCTTGAAAT
>JBGTAU010000322.1:0-5380 GCA_041749675.1 Rhizobiaceae bacterium
GGTAGAGAAGCAGCTTCCCAAGCTGATGACGAGGGTTCGATTCCCTTCACCCGCTCCAATTTTTAATAAGGAACTGACATGGCTGAACGATTAAACCGCTTTTTGGGCGATACGCCGTTTCGGGTTTTCCTTAAGCTGATCATTATTTCCATCATCGTCGGCGTCGTGATGCGCTCATTTGGATGGTCGGCGCTGGATGTTGTCAACGCTATTCGCAGCTTCATTGCACGTATTTGGAATATGGGGTTCGATGCAATCGGCCAGTTTGCGGATTACCTCATACTTGGCGCGGCCATCGTTATACCGGCGTTTTTGCTGTTGCGCCTTTTTGCGATGCGCAAAAACTAAAGCGGTTTGTTTGCCCAAACATCGACATTTCGATTGCGTAAATCTGACAATTTGATAGCCGCGCTCTTGTCCATATGGTTCGAGAGGCCAGCAACGATGGTCGCAGCAAGTGTTGGGCCTTCATAAACGAAGCTGGTGTAAAGCTGGACGAGATCAGCACCGGCTTCGATTTTTGCAATAGCCGTAGCAGCAGAATTCACGCCGCCGACGCCAATGAGGGCAATATTTGACCCGAGTCGTTGGCGCATTTTTGCGAGCACTATTGTTGAGCGCTCAAACAAAGGTACACCAGACAGCCCACCGCTTTCGCGGGCGTTGGCGCTTTTCAAGCCGGCGCGTGACAAGGTCGTGTTGCTTACTATGACGCCTTCGAGCTTGTTGGAAATAACTTCGGCTGCAACATCATCCAAATCGCCTTCCACCAAATCCGGAGCGATTTTCAAAAACACTGGGATGCTTTTGCCCGCGCGCGCGGCCTGGCGGTCTCTTTCCGCCATGACACGTTTCAGCAGTTCGGCAAGGCTGGCGCGGCCTTGTAAATCGCGCAGGCCTGGCGTGTTGGGCGATGAAATATTGACGGTGAAATAGCTGGCAACATCATAAAACCGCGCTATGCCCGCGACATAGTCTTGCACACGATCAGTACTGTCTTTGTTAGCGCCAATATTGACGCCCACGATGCCGCCGCGCCCGCGCCGCGCGACAAGCCGAGCATACGCCTGCTTATGGCCCTCATTGTTGAAGCCGAGCCGATTGACGACGCCTTGATCTTCGATCAATCGAAAAACACGAGGCTTTGGATTTCCAGCCTGCGGTTTTGGCGTGATCGTACCGACTTCCGAAAAGCCAAACCCGATTGCCATCAGCGCATCGGGCACTTCAGCATTTTTGTCAAAACCAGCGGCGATGCCAAGGGGATTTGGGAAAGTGAGACCAGCGACTGATGTTGCAAGTCGTTTATCAGCCTTAGGTGCGACCACGGGCACAAGGCCGGTTTTCAAGGCTTTGAGCGCGATGCCATGTGCAGCCTCAGCATCCAGACAAAACAGGGCAGGGCGTAAAAAAGTAGAAAACAACGAACTCATTGAGCATCTTCCGGAAATTGGTGAATACCATCTTGCCCAAGTGGCAAAGGTGTTGCCCATTCGATTTGAGCGGTCTGTAGCGGTGCATAAAGATGCGGGAACAAATCGCCGCCGCGGGACACTTCATATTTCAGCGCCGTGCCGAGCTTATTGGCATCAACTGCAACCAACACCAGATTTGTCTGTCCTGCAAAATGCTTGGCCGCAGTTTCGCGCATTTGACTTTGTGTCGAAAAATGGATGTATCCGTCGGCAATATCGATGCCTGCGCCATGAAAAACACCGGCTGCTGCGGCTGAGTCCCACAGTGCGGCGGGCAGGATTTTGTAAATAAGGTTCATGAATAACTCCAAACGTTTTTTACGCCATTGCGCTAACAGGATTCGCACTTAAAAACAAAATTTGCGGCACTGTCGTAATTGTGGCAAACTCATAATCTATGGTTTGTAAAAAGTAATCTGAGGAGATTTGCAATGAGACTAACAATTGCCGCAGCCACGCTGCTGTGTATGAGTGCTGCCGCTAGCGCTCAAGAAACCAATCGCTACAGTTTAGAAAAAACGGCCGATGGCTATGTGCGCTTGGACAACAAAACGGGTGAGATGTCGATCTGTAAGGAGCAAGCGGATCAATTGGTCTGCCGCGTTGCCGCCGATGACCGCGTAGCGCTCGAAGATGACATGTCTCAACTCAACGCACGGCTAAAGAGTGTTGAGGACCGATTAGCTGCATTCGAAAAATCAGGCATGCCAGCCAAGGATGCTTTGCCAACAGACGAAGAGTTTGAGAAAACCATGGGCTATATGGAGAAATTCTTCCGTCGATTTATGGGGGTCGTTAAAGACCTGAATGAAACTGAAATTCAGCCGAATAAGACATGACAGCACTTAGAATACTGCTCACATTGTGCGGCTTTATGCTTGCAGCTTTGATCATTTACGCTGTTCAAGTTGGCGATTTCTGGCAAGCAGGAGCGTGGCTGACGACAGATCCTTGGGGCTTAACCACGCTGGCGGACCTTTATCTTGGCCTTGCGATCAGTGCAGTCATCATTGCATTGTTTGAGGCAAGTTGGCTCAGTTTATTATGGATATTGCCCTTGCCGTTTCTTGGAAACGTCTGGACAGTTGTTTGGTTTGTTTACCGGCTTCCTGAAATAACAAGAAAATTGAAAAATAGGTTGTGAAACAACCCACTTTGACACAAATTTGTAAAATACACCTTGCCAAGCTTCAAAATTGCGCAATAGTCATTGAAAAAATGACGGGATTATCAGCGTGGCAGAAGGGCTTACATTCGTCGTAGCCGACGATCATCCATTATTTCGTGGCGCTATCAAGGCAACTCTGCTTTCATTGGCTGAGGATGTTACGATCGCTGAGGCTGGTGATTTCGAGGCGACAAAAAAACTTGTTTTGGACCTTACCGATATTGATTTGGTTCTGCTTGATCTAACAATGCCAGGCACGAGTGGTTTGTCAGGATTGGTTTCGCTTCGCGCGATGCGCCCATCTGTTCCCGTTATCATTGTCTCCGCATCCGATGATCCCGCCATTATAGGTCGGGCGTTAGAACTCGGAGCGTCTGGTTACATCAAAAAAAGTTCAAGTTTGGATGAAATCAGAAACGCACTCAATCATGTATTGGAGGGCGGTGTCGCCACACCCGCCAATGTGCAGATTGGCGTTGAATCTGATCCGGAAATTGCCGATCTCATCGTGCGCATCAAGGCACTGACGCCCCAGCAAGCGCGTGTGTTGGGCATGATTGCCGAGGGACTGCTCAACAAACAAATTGCTTATGAATTGGGCGTTTCTGAAGCAACGATTAAGGCTCATGTCTCAGCAGTTTTGCAAAAACTGAATGTCGATAGCCGCACGCAAGCAGTGATCCGATTGTCGAAAATCGGCGTCGATCATCTGCAGCCAACAGCATAGTTACTCGGCCGCGATCTCCACACGATTGCGCATGAGTGCAGCGCGCAGCGCGGCTGGTTTCACAGGCTTATTCAAGACAATCACGTCGGTGGATTCTGCCAGTTGCCGCACTTCATTGGAGCGGTCAGCAGTGATCAACAGCGCAGGCAAATCACGCCCAAACTTGGCACGCAACTGACCAATGACCTGCAAGCCAGTTTCATTGTCCAAATGGTAATCAACCAAGATGGCATCCGGCGCTTTGCCGTGGGTCAAAGCGGCAATCCCGCTCGCATATGTTTCAACTTCGCAACCCCAACCAGACAGCAGCATTTTCATGCTGTCCAAAATGCGCGGGTCATTATCGACGCAGATCAAACGCAAACTGGGAAGCTTAACAACGGGTAGTCCAAGTTGGCGCACCGATGTTTCCACATGGTCTTTTGGGCGCGCAACGGTGGCGATACGCAGAGAAATCGTTGTGCCGTGATTGATGCGCGACGCCACATTGAGCGGCAGTTTCAAAACCCGGGAAATTCGATCAACAATCGATAGCCCAAGGCCAAGCCCTTCGGCCTCTCTCATACCATCCTCAAGGCGGGTAAATTCGCGGAATACGATTTTGGTTTTATCCTGTGCAATACCAATGCCGCTGTCTATGACTTGGATTTCCACCGTGCCTTTGTGGCGCCGAACTCCAACAACAATACGACCCACCCGCGTGTACTTAACCGCGTTCGAAACGAGGTTCTGGATCAAGCGTTGCAACAAGTTTCGGTCTGTTTTGACAAAAGCAGACGTTTTGACCACACGCAGTTGCAGTCCTTTTTTCTTTGCCAGCGGCGTAAAATCGGTCTCAATCTGTTTAAGAAGCGACCCGAGATGAAACGTGGTCAGATTGGGTTTCAATGCCCCGGTATCAAGGCGCGAGATGTCCAAAACGGCTCCAAGAATGGTTTCAACGGAGTCCAGTGACGATTCAATATTGGACACGATCGCTTCGTTCTCGGACTTACCCAATTTTTCAATGAGCGAGGCGCTATAAAGTCGAGCGGCGTTGAGTGGCTGCAAGATATCATGCCCAGCTGCTGCCAAGAACCGCGTTTTGCCAAGATTGGCTTCTTCCGCCAAGTTTTGTGCCTTTGCCAATTCACCATTGACGCGGCTGAGTTCCGCAGTCCGAGTTTCCACGCGCTGTTCAAGCGATTCATTGACTTTCTTCAACGCCTCATCAGCGCGCACGCGCGCAGTGATATCGGTGTACGTGGCCACAATGCCACCGTCGGGCATGGGATTGGAGCGAATCTCGACGATGCGATCACTTGAAGCGAGTTCGACTTGCCAAGGCTTTCCAAACCGATTGAGCCGTTCGATGGTTTGGCGTTCTGTACCGATTGCAATATCACCGCGCTCCAACAGAAATTCGACGACTTGTGACAAGGGTGTGCCAACCTGACCAAACTCATCAGGCAAATCAAACAAACGGCGGAACTGGCGATTCCAACAGGTCAAACGATAGCTATTATCCAATACGGTTATGCCTTGTTCCATCTGGTCCAAAGCAATTTGAAGCAAATCGCGATTTTGCTGCAACGCTTCAGAGGCATCGTCCAAAAGACGGTAAGCATTGCGCGAGGATTGGTCATTGCGCTGAAACAGCAACGACAAAATGAGGCGTGCAGATGACGAGCCAACCGCACTCGCGAGCAATTGCTCAGCAAAGCGAATGGTGGTGGGGTCCGCGGCTGATGATGCAACGATCGCGCGGCCTTCGCGCCGTTCAAAAGTTAAAAATGAGCGTTCTGTACGTTCTGCGCCAAGGTATCGAGCGGTGGTCGCCTTGAGGTCTTCAACTGTTACACCGGTGCGCATGCGCCTCAAACTTGGCATCTGCACAACATCGCGAGGCACAAAAATTGCCGCCTGAATGCGCTCCAACGGCGTCGATTGGCGCGACAGCGATCCGACAATGAACATGACAGTGTTGATGCCAATACTCCACAAAACGCCGTGAACCAACGGGTCCGTTAC
>JBGTAU010000323.1:0-2499 GCA_041749675.1 Rhizobiaceae bacterium
AATTTTTTACTTGTAAACCGGAGGATTGACTGGCTCGTGATAGGTAACTGCATTGCCGCCGCAGCCTTTTCCGCCAATTGCCCAGCGTAAACCAGTGCGAACTTCATGTGTTTTCAAAGCCTTGTGATCGCCAGGACCTGCATTGACAGCAAAGTTGAAGTGACGACCGCCAGCCACATGGCGATAGCGATAACCAACATCAGCCTTAAGATTACAGGTGATATCATAAGACGCACCTACCATAAATGCTGCCGTGGCGCGCATTCCTTTTCCACCACCATGGACAATGGCAGGGTTGCAGTTTGCGGGGTTTGCAGCATCGCACTCAACGTTGTTAAGACCCGCCCACTTGATTTGCGTGACACCTATACCAGCGCCGATATAGGGGGTGATACTGTTGAAAGTACCAAGGTCAACATAGACATTGGCCATCAAGCTGAGTGCGTTATAAGAGTCAGTATCACGTGAGAGACAGTTAACGGTCGGGGCAGCCAAAATAAGGCATGGGCCACCTGCGGTGCTACCAGTGAATTTTGCACCCGAGAAATAGTCTCCGGAAAGTTCGCCGCGTAGATAATCGGTGATTTGATACCCAACACCAACACCGCCGGAAAACCCTTTACCAATTTTGCCCGTTAAGATGTTAGAACCACCGATTGGCGCACCGTAGGTCACGTAATCAGTGTGCAAGTTTCCATTCATTACATAGCCAACATCGCCACGAATATACCAACCGCTGGCAGCAGCAACATGCACAGGCTCTGGCGAATCAATCACCATTGGAGCCTCAATAATATCCGCCGCCATCGCTGAAGTAGCAGTAGCCGCGAAAGACGCGCCAATCAAAAGAAGGGACAGATATTTCTTCATGGGACAGTATCCTAGTCAATTGGTGTTCGCGCCTACTCAAGCCGAACAACCGTGTTACACTCAAACTGGATATTGCCTTCAAAAAGTTAAATTGAACTTAACCGTGTTGATTCACCAAGATTGATTACAATTTTTAGTGAAACCCGAGTCCATCAAGCAGCAGCTTTAATGGACCCAATGAGCGAGACGAGCTCATCGACAACCGTTTCAACCAAAATGCTATCGTCACCCTCTGCCATCACGCGGATGAGAGGTTCTGTACCGGATGGACGGATAACGAGACGCCCCGATTTACCAAGCCGATCCTTGGCCTCATCAATGGCGCCCATGACATGCTTATCCTCGAGAGGCTTGCCACCCGAAAAACGCACGTTTTTCAAAAACTGCGGAACTGGGGTAAATTTTGCGCAAACTTCGCTGACTGATTTGCCACTTTTCTTAACGCAGGCCAAAAGTTGCAGCGCCGAAACCAAACCATCTCCAGTTGTTGAATAATCAGACAAAACAATGTGACCCGATTGCTCGCCGCCCAAATTGTAGCCGTGCTCGCGCATATGTTCCACGACATAACGGTCACCCACTTGTGTACGAATAAGTTCAAGACCTTTACCCGTCAAAAACCGCTCCAAGCCAAGATTGGACATGATTGTCGCGACAACGCCAGGAGCCGTCAATCGGCCTGCAACTTGCCAATCCTCAGCAATAACAGCCATCAATTGATCACCATCAATGACCGTACCATTCTCATCAACTATGAGAACACGGTCTGCATCGCCATCAAGCGCGATGCCAATATCTGCGCGCACTTCGCGCACTTTCTTTTGCAAACTTAACGGATGCGTCGATCCGCAATCCTCATTAATATTAGTACCATTGGGTTCATTGTGAATAATGACAACATCAGCACCAAGCTACCACAAGACCGCAGGTGCTACTTTGTAAGCAGCGCCATTTGAACAATCGATAGCGATGCGCAAACCTTCAAGGGACACATCGCGGGGTAAAGTGCGTTTTGCAAATTCGATGTACCGATCATGGACGCCATCAATGCGCTTGGCGCGCCCGAGGTTGCCGTCCTGCGCTATTGATTTACTGAGGTCTTCGTCGATCAGCCGTTCAATTGTCAATTCCAACTCATCAGACAACTTGTAGCCGTCTGGTCCAAAAAGTTTTATCCCATTGTCATTGTAAGGGTTGTGCGATGCCGATATCATCACGCCAACATCAGCACGCAATGAACGTGTCAACATAGCAACGGCCGGGGTCGGAATCGGCCCAAGCAAAAACACATCCATACCCGATGCGGTAAACCCAGCAACCAATGCGTTTTCGATCATGTATCCAGAAAGACGCGTATCTTTGCCGATCACAACGCGGTGTCGGTGATCACCATTACGAAAAGCAACACCGACAGCCATCCCTGCCTTCATTGCGATTTCAGGGGTCATCGGAAACCGATTTGCACGACCACGAATACCATCTGTTCCAAAATACTTGCGCTTCATTGAACCTGCTCTATTTTCTCGCCGCCCCAATAGTGAGGCAAATCTTCAAATGCATACTAATACACACTGCCGTTAAAATACCGAAAAATAGATTCTATGTTTAACGGATTATGTAACCAAAAAA
>JBGTAU010000324.1:0-6772 GCA_041749675.1 Rhizobiaceae bacterium
ACCTTCGTGACTTTGCCAATAATGCCGCCACCCAGTACCACGGTGTCATTGCGACGAATTGCGGCCAATGAGGCTTCGCGGCTCTTCATTTGCGCCCGCTGTGGGCGAATAATGAGAAAATACATGATCACAAAAATTAAAATGAACGGCAAAATGCTCATGATCGCATCGGTTGCGCCGCCTGCAGGAACCGCACCTTGTGCATAAGCTTCAGTAATAAACATGATAATCTCCACAGAATCCGTTGGGCAGGTATTTGCCCATGAAAGTTGAGCGGAATATAGTCATTGAGCGCATCAATGCAACGCTTTCCCTCTTAAAACAGTTTGTGCTACCCCCTGCGCAAACAGGAAAATGAAATGTCCGACATAAAAACTGACGATTTATCTCGAAAACTTGATTTGTTGATTGCCGCAATCGAACGTCTGGGACCGGCAAAGCCAGTGATACCTGACTTTTCAGTAGCTGATTGCTTTGTTTGGTCGGCAGAAAATCTAGCGATGCAACCGGTTAAAAAAGTCAATCGCGTTGATCTTTCGTTGATCCGCGGAGTTGATCATGTCCGCGACATATTGTTTGAAAACACCCGCCGGTTTTCGCAAGGCCTACCTTCCAACAATGTGCTGTTGTGGGGTGCGCGTGGCATGGGCAAATCCTCATTGGTGAAATCAATCCACCATGAGATTGCAAAAAAACAATCGTCGCATGATGTCCCATTGAAACTTGTTGAAATTCACCGCGAGGATATTGATAGCCTCCCCAAATTGATGGCGCTGATACGCGATGTTCCGTTCAACTTTATTTTGTTTTGCGACGATCTTTCGTTTGATCATGATGATACGTCCTACAAATCGTTGAAGGCGGCTTTGGAAGGCGGAGTGGAAGGGCGCCCACATAATGTGGCACTGTATGCAACTTCGAACCGTCGGCACTTGTTGCCGCGCGATATGATAGAAAATGAACGCTCGACATCAATTAACCCCAGCGAAGCCGTTGAAGAGAAAGTATCGCTGTCAGATCGTTTCGGTCTTTGGCTTGGTTTTCATAAGTGCAGTCAAAATGACTACATTGAGATGGTCGATGCATATGCGCAGTATCACGCCATCGAAATGGACTCCGTTGAATTGCACCACCAAGCATTAGAATGGGCCACGACGCGTGGCAGTCGATCCGGCCGCGTTGCTTTTCAATTTATTCAGGATGTCGCAGGTCGTCAAAACCTTCAGCTCAAATGAAAACCCGCCGCTGACAGGCAGCGACGGGAAAACTTAGACGACTGGAGACGTTCAGTTTATTCTAACAGAGTAGCGGGATTAACTGGCGTTGAATTTTTGCGCACTTCAAAGTGCAGTTTTGGCACTTTGGTATTTCCGGACATGCCCGATTTGGCCAGCTCTTGCCCACGCTTTACATTCTGACCACGTTTTACCGAAATTGCACCATTGTGGCCATACACCGTGACCAAACCATTGTCATGGCGGACCAAAACTGTATTTCCAAAGTCCTTTAAGCCGGTTCCAGCATAAATAACCACGCCATTTTCAGCGGATTTGACTGGCGTTCCATTCGGCACAGAAATGTCCACGCCGTCATTGGCTTTGCCGCCATCGGCTTGACCATAGCCGATAAGTGTGCGCCCGCGTACAGGCCAGCGTAATTTTGATATGCCAGTCGCACCCGGGGCCTTGGCTGTATCTTTTTCTGCCTCTTCGATGACGGCGTTTGAGGGCGTAACAGGCTTGATGGTCGCTGTTTCAGTTTTGTCAATTGTCTGCGGCGCTGCCGTCGAAGGGGTGGCACTTACTGACAACTTTTTCTTCGCGTTGGATGAACCTGTTGTAATCGGGTCGATGTCGTTAGCATTGGCAGATGCAACAACAACTTTGCCAGCAACTGGTATTTTGAGTTGTTGCCCGATTTTCAACTTACCATCGGCAAGACCATTAGCCGCCTTTAATGCGTCCACTGTGGTGCCGTTGCGTTTTGCAATCGTGTAGAGTGAGTCGCCTGAGGCGACCGCATACTGTCCATTTGATGCTTTAACATGGCCCTTAATGGGGGCCGGCTCAGTGCTTGCTGTATCCACAACAGTCTTGGCTTTAAGCTTTTCTGCTTCAGCCGCAGTTTTTTTGGAGATAACTTTGAATCCCGGCTTATCGACGTTGGATGTTGTCGTTGTCTCAACTGGTGTCTTTGTTTTCAATTGCGGCACAACGGGAAGAACAGCAATGTTTTCATTCAAAGGCGTTGGCTTCGGCAACGGTAGTTCATCTACTGGCCTTTTCGGTACAACAACAGCAACAGGTTTCGCAATTTCGGATGCTGAATAATTTGGAATGATCAGCTTTTGTCCACTCTTGAGATCATTTGCAGAAGCCATTCCATTCGCTGCCAATATCGCACTTGCTGGCACACCATAACGCGCGGATAGTCCTGAAATTGTTTCACCACTACGAACACTGATGGTGCCGCCGCTCACTTCAGCCAAGCTTTCTTGAGCTTTGGTCTTGAGCGGTTCGGCAACGTTGTTTGCCGCGCTGGCTCGGTCTTTTGCCAAGGCGACACCAGAATTCGCTTTTTCGACGGCACCCGTCACGGTCTTATCAATCGGCTCGACCACTTTCAGCGCCTTGCTTTTTGCGGCTGTTACTGGCGCCAATACTTTCGCGGCTGAAATTTCGCTTGGAAATGCTTGTGGCGTGACAGCGCTTCGTGCAGGCGATGATGGTGCTGGAAACTTATCGAGCGTCGATTTAGCCACTGCGCCTGCAGCAGCGACAGGCGCCAACGTCTTGCGTTGAATTGTTGATGTCACCGCACGTATCGTGCCATCTGGCTGCACAGAACCAGTGTAAACTGGTTCATTATAGAGCGTAGAAGTTTCGGCCTGAGTACTTGCCTGTGGAACGTCGGCCGGAAAGTCTTGCCGCGCGGGCGCAACTTGCTTGTGAATAATTTGCTGCTGATTGATCGAGCCCGTGTAATCATTGCTCGTGGGCGCAAAGCGCGAAAAATCACTCGAGCAACCTGATGCAAATCCAGCCATTAACCCGAGCGCTGCACCACGCAATAAAATGTCAGAACGGAAATTCAACACCGAAACACGCATTACACTTACTCACCGCCATCACAGCAAACACTTACTGTAGGGTTGATTAAAGCGCGTTATCCTAAACGGACGGTTAAAGTTGAAGATAAATTTGCAAATGATTCACCAAGAACGAAGTTTTCATTCAAAGCGCAGCGGCAATCATTCCTGCCAGTGGCTGAAAACGAACATTGGTTAAATCATCGCGCTCAAAACGACTTCCAATCTTGGTAAGGCGGACCAAAGTTTGTTCACCCTCATTTGGCCCGATCGCACAAATCATCACGCCATTGGTTGCCAACTGGTCAACAAAAGCACGGGGCATGGAATCAAACGCTGCCCAAACGATGATCCGGTCAAATGGTCCTTCCCCGTTCAAACCAGCTTTCGCCTCGGCGTGGCGTACCGTTACATTGGTTAGACGCAGCGCTTCTAATCTCGCCCGCGCTTCTTCGCACAGACGCCTAAAACGATCGGCCGTAGTCACGCGCAGCGCTAATCTTGCCATCACGGCTGCTGTGAAACCGGAACCAGTACCAACCTCCAAAACACGGTGGCTTTCTTCAATTCCAAGCTGGTCGATCATCATTGCTTGCAAGTCAATGCCTTCAATAACTTCGCCGCATTCAATCGGAATTGTTCGATCACTGTAGGAAACATCTGCGAAAGCGGATGGCACGAAACCTCGGCGCGGCGTGGCTTCAAATGCTCCCAATAAATTGGAATCAGTCACGCCTTTGGCCCGCATCCTCATCAAGAAAGCGGCTAGGCTTTCACGGTCAGACAACCGATAGTTCATTGCAAGGCCTCTTCGATAGACCTGCGCACTTCATGAGCCGTAAAGTCTAGTTTTAGCGGTGTCACTGAAATTTTCCGATCGCGCAGCGCTTGAATATCACTGTCAGCTGCTGGTTCTTCTGGTCCGCGCCCAAAACGCAGCCAGTAGTAAGGAAAACCACGTCCGTCAGCGCGCTCTTCTACATAAAGCCCGTAAGTTAATTTGCCTTGTGCGGCCACGCGCGTACCCGTCACTTCATCCGGTGTGCAATTTGAAAAAGTCACATTGAGAAACACGCCATCCGGCAAATCCAGTCCAATCAGTTTTTTCAACAGCGGCGGCGCAAGTGTTTCGCAAGTTTCCCAAGGCACGACACGGCCATTGTCCCAATTGTAGGCTTGACTGATCGCAATTGATCTTACGCCCATAAGTGTGCCTTCCATGGCACCTGCAACGGTTCCAGAATAGGTCACGTCATCAGCAATGTTCTGGCCAGAATTCACGCCCGACAAAATCAAGTCGGGCGGTTCTGGTAAAACTTCTCGTACACCCATGATGACACAATCGGTCGGCGTTCCGCGCAGCGCAAAATGGCGATCATCGATTTTTCGCAAGCGCAGAGGCTCAGACAAAGTGAGCGAATGCGCAAGTCCAGACTGGTCTGTTTCGGGCGCAACCACCCAAACATCGTCCGACAAAGTGCGCGCGATGCGCTCCAGAACGGCCAAACCTTCGGCATGAATACCGTCATCGTTGGTGAGAAGAATGCGCATCAGCCGATTTTTTCCATACCGCGCATGTAAGGGCGCAATGCTTCAGGAATGGTTATCGAGCCATCTTCGTTCTGATAGTTTTCAATAACAGCGATCAGGCAGCGCCCAACAGCAACACCTGAGCCATTCAGCGTGTGCACGAACTTGGTAGTCTTCTCGCCTTCGCTGCGATAGCGCGCATTCATACGGCGACCTTGAAAATCACCGCAAACCGAGCATGACGATATTTCGCGATAGGCATCTTGGCCCGGCAACCACACTTCGATGTCATGCGTTTTGCGCGCACCAAAGCCCATGTCGCCAGTGCACAATAAAACGGTGCGGAAATGCAAGCCTAATTTGGTGAGTACTGCTTCTGCGCAGGCTGTCATGCGCTCATGTTCGGCCATTGCCGTTTCGGCATCGGTGATCGAAACCATTTCGACTTTGTAGAATTGATGCTGGCGCAACATCCCGCGCGTATCACGTCCGGCGGAGCCGGCTTCCGAGCGGAAACACGGCGTCAAAGCAGTGTAGCGCAAAGGGAGTTTGGATTGGTCTTGAATGTCCTCGCGCACCAAATTTGTCAGCGGCACTTCTGAGGTTGGGATGAGGCCAAGCCGTGTTGTTCCGTGCGGTGTGAAGAACAAATCCTCTTCAAATTTCGGCAGTTGATTGGTCCCAAATAATGCATCGTCTCGCACCAGTAAAGGCGGGACAACTTCGGTGTAGCCATGTTGTTCCGTGTGCAAATCAACCATAAACTGGCCGAGCGCGCGTTCCAGCTTTGCCAAACCGCCTTTGAGGATTGTAAAGCGCGCACCAGATATTTTCGACGCAGTCTCAAAATCCATCAGCCCTAGCGCTTCGCCGATTTCGAAATGTTCTTTCGGCTTGAAATTCATGCGCGGCCTTGTCCCGCCTTTGCGGATTTCCAAATTGTCGTGCTCGTCTTTGCCGTCCGGCACGTCATCGTGAGGCAAGTTTGGCAAGGACGCGAGGAGCAATTCTAATTCGGCAGTGGTCGTGCGTTCTTGCGCTTCAATCGCAACCATTTCGTCTTTGAGCGCTGCAACTTCGGCCTTCAAACTATCAGCCAGTGCGATGTCTTTAGCGCCAATCGCCTTGCCAATTTCTTTGGATGCGGCGTTGCGGCGTTCTTGTTTTTGCTGAATGTCGGTTACCAAACGGCGGCGTAACTCATCCAATTCGAGCAATTTTGGAGACTCGAGGCCTCGTCCGCGCCGTGCCATAGCGGCGTCAAACTGCGTAGGATTTTCACGTATCCATTTGATGTCATGCATAAAAATATTCCAGAAATCTTGAGTCGTGGTGATGCTATTGCGCGGCAAATATCACGAACTGGCAGTCTCGTCACTGGTTGACACCGCGGTTGTTGCGTCTTGCGAAGCGGTCTGGCTTTCTTCAATTCGCTTTTTCTCAACCCAGCCGGCTAGAATAATCGATACTTCATAAAGCAGGAGCGCAGGAACCGCCAAGCCAATTTGGCTCAATGGGTCTGGGGGTGTCAAAACAGCTGCAACAACAAAGGCAATAACGATCGCGTATTTGCGTTTGTCTTTTAAACCTTGCTGGGAGACAAGCCCTGCCCGCGCCATCAAAGTGGTCACGACCGGCAGTTGAAACACCAATCCAAATGAAAAAATCAGCGTCATGATCAGGCTTAGATATTCAGAAACCTTTGGCAAAAGCGAGATTTGGATGCCATCTCCGCTTTGCTGCATGGCAAGGAAAAACCACATCACCATTGGCGTAAAGAAGAAATACACCAGCGCCGCGCCCATCAAAAACAAAATCGGCGACGCAAATAAAAACGGCAAAAATGCCTTGCGTTCATTGCGATAAAGGCCGGGAGCAACAAACTTATAGACTTGATTAGCGATGACCGGAAAGGCCAAAACCATACCGCCAAACATGGCTACTTTAATTTGCGTGAAGAAAAACTCTTGTGGTGCTGTGTAGATCAGTTCCACTTTTTCGAGTGGTAGACCTGCCCATTTTACCGCCCATTTGAACGGCAATACTAACAGCACAAACAATTCTTTGGCAAACGCGAAGCAAAGCAAAAATGCACCGAAGAAGGCGACGATGGCCCATATCAACCGCTTACGCAGCTCAACCAAATGTTCGACC
>JBGTAU010000325.1:0-1983 GCA_041749675.1 Rhizobiaceae bacterium
AGGCCGCGAAGCTCAATCACATGATTGTTGAATTGACGTCGTGTCGAAGAGAGGATTTTGACCCCTTGTTGCAAAACCTCAACCGACCGCTCGTGCAATGCGCCATTGGCATCATAGCGCTCAAACACGAACTGACGCACATCTGACTTTCGAAACTGTGACAAATAAGCCGTAGAAGGTTCAGAAAACGCATTTGGAGCCTCTTGCGCACGCGCAATGCTTCCGGCAAATGCTATTGATAACAATATATATACATGACTTTTTTTAAACTGCATTGGCAAATCCGCTCACTTAAGAATGACAATCAATACGAGATTTTTCATTCAAAATCTACGATTATTGTAGCTTATCTTCTCGATATCCAAAAATAGAGAAACCATCAGGGTTGACACTCTGCCCACAAAAACTAATGTATATATTAGTTGATTCTTTCCCTTAAATTGGATTTCCATGCGCCAGACGTCTAAAACCTATTTACTCGGCGCTATTTGGGTTAGCCTCATCTCAGGCGGCATCGCGAATGCGCAGGATGACACAGTCGATCCAATTATAACTGCTACTTTAAGCCCCTGTGCAGCCACAGATCCTACAGAGATTGCCGCTTTGGTGCGCAAGATCGCTGTCAAAGAAAGCTTTGATCCGGAACTCGCAGAAGCGGTTGCCTTTGTTGAAAGCAACCTTGGTCAGCGTCAAGAATCGGAGGCCGGCGCGCTTGGCATCATGCAATTGATGCCGGGAACCGCGAGCGATCTCGGCGTAACCGACCGCTGCGATCCTGAAGCAAACATTCGCGGCGGCGTGCGCTATCTCAAAAGCCTTTACGACCAATTTCAGGACCCGCTGCTTATGCTCGCCGCCTATAACGCAGGAGCGGGCCGCGTCTACGAGAAGAGTGGCATTCCGGAGTTTGATGAGACGGCAAAATACGTCGTCAAAGTCATGAACCGCTGGAAGCTCTCCGCGAAAGTCAAATCCTCAGTCCCAAACGTCATCCCGATTGCCGCGCAAGACGCGCCGCAGCCGAGAATCGCGACAACAGTCTCCCAGTGGAAGGACAATCATGTCATTGAAGTTCAATAAATACGCCAAACTCGCAAGTCTCACCGCCCTATGTTTGGCTTTGCCCGAGATTGCCTATGCGCAGGACGCTGCGCCCGTCGAGGGTGTTCTCGACTGGTTCGTCGGCGTGTTACAAGGCAATCTGGCGCGCTCCGTCGCCATTATTGCCGTCTGCTTCCTTGGCTTCATGTTCCTCACCGGACGCATGATGTGGAATGTGGCATTTTCGATCATTGTCGGCATCGCCATAATATTCGGCGCCGCTACGCTTGTGGACGCTATGCGCTCCGCTGCCGGGACTTGATGGATGTCAGACGATCAGCCTGCCGTCGAACCCATAGCCTTGGCCTTCACGCGCCCGCCTATGTTGCTTGGCGTACGCTACGAGATATTTGCGCTCAACGGCATGGTGACGGTGATCCTGTTCATCATGACATCCAACTTCCTGTCAGTGCTGGTGGCGTTGCCGATCCATTTTGTCGCCGCTTATCTTTGCCAGCGCGATCCGTACTTTTTCCACGTCGTTGAAGTGTTCCTCAAAAGCCACCGCGCCGTCAAGAACGCCCGCTTCTGGGGCGGGCGGAGCTACACGCCATGAATGCGCAAGGCAGTGCTTTGTCGCACGATCTAAAGTTTGGCAAGGAGCGGCAGTGCGAAATGGGTATTGCAGCCCATGTCCCCTATTTGCGCCATGTCGATCCAGATACCATTGTCACCAAATCAGGCTCGCTTATCCAAGTGATCAAACTTGGTGGTCTGCCATTCCAGACTATGGACCAAGCCGAGGTCAATGCGCGGTTTTTCAACCGCAACACCATGATCAAAGCCTTGGGTTCGTCGCGCTTTGCGCTCTATTCGACAATCATCCGAAGGCGGATCGAACCTGAGATCGATGGCACTTTTGACAATCCCTTCGTTGCCGAA
>JBGTAU010000326.1:0-2688 GCA_041749675.1 Rhizobiaceae bacterium
CTTCAGCTTCTGCGGCAGCTTGTGCCTCTGCTTGCTTTGCAGCCTCGGCCTCAGCAGCGGCCTTGGCGGCAGCTTCAGCCTCTGCCGAGGCTTGTGCCTCTGCTTGCTTTGCCGCTTCGGCTTCAGCAGCGGCCTTGGCAGCAGCTTCAGCCTCAGCGGCAGCTTGTGCCTCTGCTTGCTTTGCAGCTTCGGTCTCAGCAGCAGCCTTGGCGGCAGCTTCAGCCTCAGCGGCAGCTTGTGCTTCGGCTTGCTTTGCCGCTTCGGCCTCAGCAGCGGCCTTGGCAGCAGCTTCTGCTTCTGCCGCAGCGTTTGCTTCGGCTTGCTTGGCAGCGTCCGCTGCAGCCTGCGCTTCCGCTTCTTTTAATGCGTCTAGCGCCGCCTGAGCAGCTGCGACTTCCGCTTCCGCGGCGCTGGCATCCGCGCCTGCAGCTTTGGCCGCATCAACGCGTGCGATCGCATCGCGCAGCATGGCCTCAGCTTCGCTTACGGTTGATTGTGCCAAAAGTTGTACTTGAGCATTGGCGGGCAATGTATTGATCATTGGCATGGCGACTGACAAAACCGTCACGGCCACGCTCGTGGCCAAAAGCTGAGTAAATTTCTTATTCATTCTCTATCTCCAAATTGGATTTGCGCCCATTGTGCTACCAAATGCGACCATTTTGCGATGGCGTGCGCGACCCTACATATTGATCACCCTAGAGCATTGGGTTGAACGTGGTTTGAACAGGCCGTTCATCTGGCGTTATGCTTGAACTTTGTAACAAACATAAATTCAGGTTGTTCTGTCCTTTTGATTTGTTTTGTCGCATTATTCCTTGTCCTTTGTGGTTCCTTCAAACCCCAAAATGTTCTAAGCGCGTTGGATGACCTTACCATTTTGGAAAACCACGCCCCTTGAAGACATGTCACGCGAGCAGTGGGAATCGCTGTGCGATGGCTGCGGCAAATGTTGCCTTTCAAAATTGGAAGATGAAGAAACCGGCGAAATTCACTGGACGAGTGTGGCGTGTCGTTTGTTTGATGCAGGCAAATGCACGTGCCGTGATTATGTCAACCGCAATGCCGAGGTTCCGGATTGTGTGCTGTTAACGCCCGAAAACGTGCGCACCATACCGTGGCTACCAAAGACCTGCGGTTACCGGTTGGTGGCAGAGGGCAAAGACTTGTTTGATTGGCATCCGCTCATTTCTGGTTCACGCGATACAGTGCATAAAGCGGGTGTTTCCATTCGCGGTAAAGTCACCGCATTCGAAGATGATTTGGGCGATACGGACGATTATTTGTTGCATTTGCTTAAGCGCGAACCGTAAACTGGGATTAATAAAACTTAATTTTTGCTGGACAAATTTTTGCTGGACAGGTGTGTCTTCCTGCAATAGCGATTGGGTGTCGTTGGTTTTTTAGAGTTCTTGCGTGCGGAAGGTTTTTTGGGTGCATTGCATTATAAAGTACCTCGTTGTGAGTGCATTTTTAATCTGTGGTTTGGCCACCGCGCATGCTGGTCAACGTCAGCACGGTCCAATGAAACACCGCTACAGCGGCCCATCTTTTAGCGTTCATGTCGGCGGGTCAGTTAGGCGTCATGTTTCCCACATGCCGCATCGCCAAGCTGTGGTGCGCGTCTGAAGCCCGCATCAGGCGTCAGCATTTGCGCGTGTTTATGGCATTCGCTATCAGTCAATTTATCGCAATGCACGCACGATGACAGTCGTCGGCTATCGCAATGGCCACCGTGCACGGATCTCTTTCTCGCGCGAACCAGATTGTCACATAGTTCGCTGATTAACTTGGATTGAGCGCCTTGCTCATATGCACAGTGGTGCCGCCTTTGAATGGCTCTTCGCGATCAATGCGATAGCTATGATGCTGATAAAATTCGATGTTTGATACGAACGCGCCATTGGTCAATAAACGTATCGTAGCAAAGTTCATTCCCCTTGCCACTTGTTCAGCTTGCCCGAGCAACAAGCTACCCAAGCCCTTGCCTTGATGGTCCGGCAATACCGCAAGATTTTCGATCATCAAATAAGTGCCCTCATCAATCATTTCGATGAGCCCCACAGGCGTTGCGTCAGTCTCAGCAAGATCAACGATATGGCTTTGGATGCCGAGGGCGCCGGTGCGGGGGCCGGCTTGGCCAGCGGGCCATCGATCTTGCCGATGAACTCACCCAGTGCGTCCTGTACCGCGCGGGCGGCATTCCTTTCGGCGAGATCCTTCTCGCGGATCAGCGCCAGCAGCGGATCGCGGACTTCCGTGGGGTAAAGGTCGAAAACCAGCCTGTGCTGGTAGTCGGCGAAAGGTGCAAGCGTGAAGAGCTGCGGCGCGATCGACTGCTTCAGGTCGATCGCCAGGCGTACCACCCGCGGCTGGTTCTGACCCACGCGAACGCTGGCGATGAAAGGATCGTCCGAGCGCACCTTGCCCACCAGTTCGCGCAGCGAAGGGCTCAGTTCGAGTCCGTCCACGTCGATCACCAGGCGTGGCGGGTCGGCAATGAGGAAGTGCCGCTCGACCAGCGGTGCGTCGGATTCAATGGTCACGCGCGTGTAGTCCAGCGCCGGCCACACGCGCACGGCGATGATGGTCGCGCCGAATGCGATTTCCGAGGTGCCCAGCATCAGCACCACGGCGCCGAGCGAGCGCATCGCTTCGCGGCGATCGATCGGCGTCACCACAGCAGGC
>JBGTAU010000327.1:0-2091 GCA_041749675.1 Rhizobiaceae bacterium
CCTATCCTGTTGAAGTGACTGGGTTACCAGGCCGCGCCAAACTCAAACCTGCGGCGACGCTGAATTGCGAAATGGCATTATCTGTGGCACAGTGGGTCAAAAATGAATTACAGCCGGCAGCGCGCGTGCGCTATTGGTCGAGCGTTGGCACGATCACGCAAGCCTCCTCCTATTCTTGCCGCAACATGGTCGGCACTGCCACCAACAAAATATCCGAACACGCCAAAGGAAATGCGCTGGACATTTCAAAAATCGAACTAAAAAACGGCAAAGACATCTTGGTGCGCAAAAAGGGATTTTTTGCATTTAGAGAACGCGGGCTTTTGAATACAGTGCGCGCGGACGGCTGCAGCTATTTTTCAACTGTGCTGGGACCTGGCTACAATAAAGCCCACGCCGACCATTTCCACTTTGACATCATGGAACGCAAAAGCGGATATCGCGCGTGTAAGTAATTACTCCGCCGGCACCGGCTTTGGCTTGCCCTGATCATCCAATGCTACCATGACGAACTGAGCACTGGTCACCTTTTCCATCACTTGTGTGAGATAGCGTTGGGCGAAAGTCTCTACGCGCAGCACCATGGACGTGCGTCCAACTTTTTCAACCGTTGTGTAAACGCAGAGAGTATCGCCAATTTTTACTGGCTTTTCAAAAAACATTTCGTTGACTGCTGCCGTCACCACGCGGCCGCGCGCACGCTCACCGGCCCGAATGCCGCTGGCCAAGTCCATTTGCGCCATGACCCATCCACCAAAAATATCACCGGCTGCATTGGCGTCCGATGGCATTGCCAAGGTGCGCAATGTCAAATCACCTTGAGGGGTTAAGTACACCATGTTCTGATCCAATTCGCAGCTGCTTTAAGCCGACAACAGACTCACAAAGACTATACCCACCGTTAGCCTTAAGCGGAGTATTTCTCAACCAACAATATGCCGCTGTCGTTGGGCCTAAAGTCAATCGTCGTAATAGTGACAGGCTGCGGCGTAGAGTTTGGATCAAACACCGCTATGATAACTATCTTGGCTAAAGTTTTACACTCATGGCTTGGATTGTTGACAAGATAGAATGCAAAGTTTCGACTTTATCATCGTTGGTTCCGGCTCCGCGGGATGTGTCGTTGCAGAACGTCTTTCGGCGTCCGGAAAATTTTCCGTCCTCATATTAGAAGCTGGTGGCACGGATCGTCGCTTCTATGTGCAGATGCCACTTGGCTACGGCAAAACATTTTTCGATAAAAGCGTCAACTGGATGTATAGGAGTGAGCCCGACGAAGGCTTGGCAGGTAACGCTGATTTTTGGCCGCGCGGCAAAGTTATGGGTGGATCGTCCTCGATCAATGCCATGGTTTGGATCCGCGGCGCTCCGGAAGATTACCATGAGTGGGAAGCCCAAGGAAACAAAGGCTGGGGCTTGGCGGATATGTTGCCTGTTTTCAAAAATTTGGAAGACTATGAGGGCGGTGCCAATGAGTGGCGCGGCATTGGCGGACCAATGCGGATATCGCGGATCGATAGCCAAATTCATCCAATATCAAAAAAGTATATTGAGGCAACCAAACAAGCTGGTTTACCTTACAACGATGATTTCAATGGAGCGACCCAAGAAGGCGTTGGGCTTTACCAGCTCAATACGAAAAATGGGCGTCGCATGTCAGCTGCCCGAGCGTTCTTGCGACCTGCAATGAAACGCAAGAATGTGCGCCTCGAAACGGGCGCCCATGCAACACGGATAATGTTTGAAGGTAAGCGTGCTGTTGGCATTGAATATATTCAAGGCGGCGTGACAAAATCAGCCTGGGCAACACGTGAGGTCATCGTTTCAGGCGGCTCGATCAATTCACCACAATTGCTTCAGCTCTCTGGCATTGGACCGGTCAAACTGTTGCAAAAATTGAACATTCCGCTCATTCAAGCCAATGAAAATGTTGGCCATCACCTACAGGACCATCAAGGCATCAACTATACCTTCAAAGCCAAGGTACCGACGCTTAATCAAATTTTGCGCCCATGGTGGGGCAAGCTGCTGGTCGGCATGCAATATCTTTTATTGCGCAAAGGGCCTTTGTCGATTTCACTCAACCAAGGC
>JBGTAU010000328.1:0-2148 GCA_041749675.1 Rhizobiaceae bacterium
CGAATCTGGCACTACACGAGTGTCGAAAACCTCAAATTGATTTTGCGGGGCCAATCGCTATTGTTTAGCCATGTAGCAGACTTTAGTGATAAAGCTGAAGTTATACACGCGTTGAATATCACTCAATCAGTTCTTGATTGCCGACTGGAGAATAAGCAGAGTCAGCGCGAAGGCGTCTTATTGCAAGCGGCAAAAGCTCAAATGATAAAGCAAGCGGAACAAAGTGGGTGGTACGCATCATCATTGACGGATTCTGAGAATGATCCCTATCATTGGAAGCACTACGGTGATGAGTCCCAAGGAGTTTCGATCGGTTTCGATTTTCCTGAGTTAATTCGGTATCTTAGCCCCTCACCAACAAACAGATTGTTTCCAGCCCAAGTTTTATATGACTTGAAGAAAAGTTATGAATTTGCTGGTTGCATTGTTGAATTTGGTATTCACTATTTTAATCGAGATTTTTCACCCATCGTAAATGACGCTAAAGCAGCGAATGAATTCTTAGAATTGTACGGTAAGCTTGCCGATCCTTTTTCTATAATTGTGAAGAAAGCTGACTTCAGTATAGAGAAGGAATGGCGTTTAGGACGACACATTTCAAGTGCCGTAGAAGGCGACCGACCATTTCAAACTCCTGACAGCAAATGGCGATGGCTGTTGAAGCGAGGAATAGCTTCTGATGCAAAGTCGAATGTCCTTCCTATTGCAAAAGTCATAATTGGAAATAGATGCAAAGAGGACATTGGGAAAATTCGCAAACTGCTAAATCAAAGCGGGCACACTTCAGCAGATTTGTTTCTCCTCCAAACAGTATATTAGTTTCTGATGTTTTGAAGTAAAATTCGGGTTGAATCCCGTTGCTGAACACCCATATGCCCTTAGCAACCTCAAAGGGACCCCAAATGGAAATGTTCGCTTTTCTTGCCGACCCGACGGCCTATGTGGCACTGTTCACATTGATCGTTATGGAAGTCGTGCTCGGCATCGACAATCTGATCTTCATCTCAATTCTGACCAACAAACTTCCCAAAGAGCAACAAAAACGCGCCCGTCGTATTGGTATTTCGGCCGCGCTTTTGTTGCGCCTTGGCCTGTTGTCGACCGTCGCCATCATCGTCACTCTGACAGAGCCGGTCATCACAATCTTGGGTCATGCTTTGTCTTGGCGCGATATGATTTTGATTGCGGGCGGTCTGTTCCTTGTTTGGAAGGCCACCAAGGAAATCCATCATGCGATGGACCCGTCGCATCCCGAAGGTGATTTCGTCACCGAAACTGTTTCGCTTTCGATGGGCGCTGCGGTCTTTCAAATCCTGTTGCTCGATCTTGTTTTCTCCATCGATTCGATCATCACCGCTGTTGGCATGACGGACGAGATCGGCATTATGGTCATCGCCGTGCTGGTCGCGGTTGCCACGATGATGCTGGCGGCGGAACCGCTGTCGAAGTTTATTGAGGCCAATCCGACTATTGTAATGTTGGCACTTGGGTTCTTGCTCATGATTGGCGGCACGTTGATTGCTGAAGGGTTTGGGGTGCACGTTGAGAAAGGCTACATCTATGCCGCGATGGCGTTTTCGGCGCTGGTGGAGCTGTTGAATATTCTTTCTCGCAACCGTTCTGCACGCAAGAAAGCGGCGGCCAAATAGGCTCATCCGGACGCGGTTGAGATGCTGAGCGGACGCGTGTGAGCCGCGCTGCAGCTGCGTTGCAGACGGTGTTGCGCCGTTATTCGGACGGTCAGTGAAAACACTCGAATGTACGGTCGTTGTGTTGTACAGTCGAGCTTAATCGCGTGTCGTTTGATTGACTATGGGAGCAGGTATGAGGCGTTATTTTCTCGTTGCGGCATTTGTGCTTGCCAGTGCAAGCGCCCAAGCTCAGTCAATAAAATTCTCCTCAATTGGCGATGGTGTCACGCAGTTTGTGACACCAAACCAGAATGTCGGCTGCACTTACATTCCCTTTGATGGTGCAAACGGCATTGATACCGGGCAAAATAGTTCTGAGTTGCATTGCTATTTTCTCAGTGGATCACAGGCGGCGGTGAGCCTTGGCGTGCGAGGCAAAGCGCGGAAATTGATTGTCACTGGCCAGCTCGATTGTTGCGCTGGAAACAATGTTTTGGCATTTGGTAAAAGCTGGGCG
>JBGTAU010000329.1:0-6670 GCA_041749675.1 Rhizobiaceae bacterium
CTTTGGCCGCCAAGTATTTTTCCAACCAATGAATGTCATAGTCGCCATTGGCGATATCAACGTTGCCGACAAGGTCGCGGAACAAGGGTAAGGTCGACTTGATGCCATCGACAACAAATTCATCCAGCGCACGGCGCAGGCGCATCATGCATTCGACGCGGTTGCGGCCGTGAACGATCAGTTTGCCGATCATTGAATCGTAATAAGGCGGGATTTTATACCCAGCATAAACGCCTGAATCGATGCGAATACCTAAGCCGCCGGGAGTGTGATAATGCGTGATTTTACCAGGTGAGGGTACGAAAGTCCGTGGATCTTCTGCGTTGATGCGACATTCAATGGCATGGCCGGTGAATTTAATGTCTTCTTGGCTTACTGATAATCCGCCGCCTGATGCAACGCGAATTTGCTCGTGAACCAAATCAATGCCAGTGATGGCTTCGGTGATTGTATGTTCCACCTGCAAGCGCGTATTCATTTCAATGAAGTAGAACTCACCGTTTTCATATAAGAACTCAATCGTGCCTGCGCCGCGATAGCCAAGACCTGCAATCGCGTTGGCGCAGATCATGCCAATCTTGTGGCGTTCTTCAGCATTCAGTGCCGGAGAGTTTGCCTCTTCCCAGATTTTTTGGTGACGGCGTTGTAGAGAACAATCGCGCTCGCCCAAATGCACTGCTTTCCCAGCGCCATCGCCAAACACTTGCACTTCAATATGGCGCGGCTTTTGCAAATATTTTTCGATGTAAACTTCCGAATTACCAAACGCTGCACCGGCTTCTGAGCGCGCAGTTGATAAGGCAATCGACAACTCACTTTCATCGCGGGCAACCTTCATGCCGCGGCCGCCGCCGCCTGCTGTCGCCTTGATGATTACCGGATAGCCAATCTGGCCAGCGACACGTGCTGCTTCAACATCGTCCGAAACGCCGCCTTCGGAGCCTGGAACGACTGGAATGCCAAGGCGCTTTGCTGTGCGCTTGGCTTCGATTTTATCGCCCATGATGCGAATGTGATCGGCGGTTGGTCCGATAAAAGTAATGTTATGAGCTTCCAGAATGTCTGCAAACTTGGCATTCTCAGACAAAAACCCATAGCCGGGATGTACAGCGTCAGCGCCGGTGATTTCGCAAGCAGCCACAATTTGGTGGATGTTCAAATAGCTGTCGCGTGAGGGTGGCGGGCCAATGCAAACGCTTTCGTCGGCAAGCCGAACATGCATCGCATCCGCGTCAGCAGTTGAGTGGACGGCGACCGTTGGAATGCCCAATTCGCGGCACGCGCGCAGTACGCGCAGCGCAATCTCGCCGCGGTTCGCTATAAGGATTTTGTGAAACATGCCTGATCCAGCCTATTCAATCACGATAAGGAATTGGCCGTATTCTACCGGCGAACCGTCATCGACCAGTATGGCTGTGACAGTACCGGAACGCGGTGCTGCAATCTGGTTCATGGTTTTCATGGCCTCGATGATCACGATTGTCTGGCCTTCTTTGACCTTGCTGCCAATGGTCACAAATGGATCAGCACCAGGGGCAGGGGCAAAGTAAATCGTGCCAACCATCGGCGAGGGAACTGCATTTGCGTTGTTTGCTGTTGTGACAGGCGCAGGCGCAGCGGCGGCAACGGGAGCAGGCGCTGCCTGTTGTTGCGGCGCAGCGTAAGATTGTGGCGCCATCATCATGGCCGATCCTTGGCGCGAAACGCGAATGCGCAGCTCACCTTGTTCCACTTCAATTTCGGTCAAATCCGTTTCATTGAGGATGCCCGCTAGATCACGGATCAAGCTCTGATCTATTCCACTCGTTTTGCCCGCCATTGTCGTAACCTTTCTTCCGTCTTGTTCTTATTGAGACTAGAGCGCGGCAAGCGCGCGTAGCCCCATGATGTAGCCTTCTGCCCCAAAGCCAGCGATCACGCCTTTAGCGACCGGTGAAACATAGGATTTATGGCGAAATTCTTCTCGTGCGTGGACATTTGATAAATGCACTTCAACGACGACAGCATTCGAACCACGGATAGCGTCATGAATTGCAATAGAGGTATGGGTGTAAGCGCCGGGATTGATGACGATCGGCGTCCCACTCAATCCTGCGTCCTGTATCCAAGTGACCAATTCGCCTTCAAGGTTGGTCTGGCGAAAGTCCACTTTCACATTGAGTGCAGCGCCTTCGTCTTCCACGCGCTTTTTCAAATCAGCAAGTGTGATATTTCCATAGTGTGCCGGCTCGCGTACGCCGAGCAAGTTCAGGTTAGGTCCGTTGAGCACTAATATGGTTTTAGCCATTGATTCTTAAGTTCACCCACTTGCCACTGACCTTTGGGTATAGACGGGTTAGGCTGGATAGAAAAGGGCTGAGTTGCGCATTCATGGACAGACTCACAGGCCTTTACGCTGGGTCAGTGGTCAGCACGTCGCACTTTGACATTTGCGGACATTGGCGACGTTTTGGCTCAGCACTTCATACCCCAAGGCGCCCGGAACAACGGTGTCCTTAATCACATAAGACGGTGTGCCGGTGATGTTCAAACCTTGCGCCATCTGGTTGTTTTGGTCAAAAAGTTGGCCAATTTCAGGCGATCCCATTGCCAGCTTAATGTCAGCTTCGTTCGCGCCAAGTGATGTAGCGGTCGCAATGGCTGATGCTTCATCGGCGTGGCCGATGCTGAGTAAGGCTCGATGAAAATCACCATACTTTTCCGGCATGAGTTTGCGGAAAGCTTGGGCGACAATGTGAGCTTTTACGGAGTCTGGTCCTAAAATTGGCAATTCCTTCAAAACGAAGCGTACATTGGGATCGGCCTTTACCAAAGCATCCATGTCGCTGAGTGCACGGCGGCAATAGCCACAATTATAGTCAAAAAACTCGACGACTGTAACATCGCCATTTGGATTGCCGATTACGGCGTCGTTTGCGTTTGCAAATAAGTCTGCGCCAGCGGTTGCCAGAAAAGCAGTTTGTGTTGATTTGGCGTCTGCCTCACGCTTTGTTTCCAGTGCTGTTTGCACTTCGGACATGATTTCTGGATTTTTCAAAAGATAGTTGCGAACAATCTGCTCTATTTCAGCGGCGTTGGTCTGTGAAGGCGCTGCAACGACCGTTGGTTCTGCTTCGGTCATAGCGGCGCGCATGCCGGCTTGTCCCGCCAAATACCCACCGCCAATGCTTGCCACGCCCAGCAATGCGGCGAATACGCCAAAAAGAACCGACTTGTTCATGCTCATCTCCGTGCGGCGCAGGTCGCGCCATTGAATTTCTAACGATGCTACTGCTTGCTATTTGATTTAAGAATATCAGACGCGCGCATCCAAGCTGGGGAGCCTTTTTTCAAACCTTTTTGAGCGCGTCCAGCAAATATCTTAGCTTCATTTCGATTACCATTGTGAAAATGCATTTGCGCGGTCGCGAGTTCAGCTTCACTGATTTGTCCCAATTGATTGTAAGCACGCGCAAGAAATTCATATCCAAGACCGTTTGATCGATCACGCCTCAGCGCATCGCTTAGTTCTTTGACAGCCCCTTTGGCATCGCCTGATAGTGTTAAGGCTTGCCCCAAAGCGACTTGAATCGTTGAGTTTTTTCCAGGATCGAGTTTCAATGCAGTGCGCAATGCTTTGGCAGCATCTTCTGGCTTGTTTGATTTCAGTAATATTTCGCCGCGGATTTCGTGAAAATAGCCATTGGACGGCTGCTCTTTGATCAAAGCGTCAAATTTCTTAAGGGCGTCTTTTTGTGATCCGTTCAAATATGTAGACAGCGCATCACCGTATCGAGCGCCGATGTTCTTTGAACCTGCCTTAAACACGCGCCGTACAGCGTTAAGTCCGCCCGCGTAGGCGGCAATTTTTGCGCGCGCCATGTCATGCCGCGCTTGCAAGCTTGGGTCATCAACTTGGTTGAAATAGGGACTTTCGTTGGCCAATGTTTCAAGGTTTGCGATGCGTTCACGTGGCAGTGGATGGCTAATCTGGTATGGATCAATGCGCGTTCCCGATAGCGCGAGCGAGGATTGGAAGCGCTTAAATGTCGTGAGGACGCCTTTGGCCGATTGGCCAGTCTTATTCAAATAGGTTACAGCAGAGCGGTCGGCAGTTATCTCTTCGGATCGTTGGTATGCAAGCACAGAACGACGCGCGACTTCGCCTGATCCCATTGCGATCCCAACGCCGGCTTGGCCAACGTCGCCATTGCCACTTGCACTGCCTGCGATTGCTGCGCCAATGCCAGCAACAGCCGCAATTGTGGCCAGTTTATTGGCAGACTCTAGTTTTTGTCGTAGTTTTTCTTGGTGCCCGCCTGCCAGATGGCCGGTCTCGTGCGCGATCACGCCAATAATTTCATTCGGTGTTGCTGCCAACATGATCGCACCGGTGTTCATGAATATGCGGCGCCCATCGACGAAGGCATTGAAGGAGTTATTGTTGATCAAAACAATCTCAGTCACACCTTTAATGCCAGCGGCCGCCAAGATTGGTTTGGCATAGTCTTGTAGTAGTCGCTCAATCTCAGCATCACGCACGATTGCTGTGCTTTGGGCCAATGCTTGTTGCGACAAGGCTATAGCAATGATCACCGTTGGTATCAGTGGCTTGGCTAGGTTTGTTGCAGCGCGCTTAAAAAATGAATTCATAATATGAACGTATCCAAGAATTGTCCGTTGGCAAAGGGCACATACGTGCGATCATGCAATTGTGATAGACCTAGCAATTCGGCTTATATGGGGCAATCATCATAAATTTTCGACTGTGCCTCATCAGAATAGCAAAAACAAATAGGCCGGGAAAATATCCCGACCTTTGTTTCTTATCATAAACTCAATTTAGTGTGGCGCGAAACTAACTAAAAGAAGCCTTTGCGCTGCCACCAGCCACCTTTGCGTGGCTTGCCATCTGTTGGTTCAGCCTCCGATGGGCTCGCGCTTACGACCACTGTTTCGGCTGGCGCCGCCACTTCTTGGCCTACGTGTTGAGCGTCTACGCCCACTGTTGCGGCAGCGGTTTTACGGGGTGCGCGTGGCTTTTTGACCTTAACCGGCGCACTTTCTTCGACTGCCACTGTAACATCTGATGCTGGTACAGCGCTTGGCTCTTCAGCCACATCTGCCTTTGCCTTCGGTTTGCGACCGCGAGGCTTGGCAACTTTGACAGTCTCTTCCGCTGGAATTTCCTCGATAACAGAAACTGGTTCCTGAGGTGCATCAGAGGTCTGCGCTTGGTCAACAATTGGCGCATCTATTGCAGCGGTTTTACTGACCTCGTCGTCACGATTGCGCCGTCCGCCGCGGCGACCACGACGGCGCTTTTTGCGTTCTTGTTCGGTTTCACCAGCATCGGAACGCGGTGACAATTCACCTGATTCATCTGCTTGCAAATCACTGGCTTCGCTGTCGTCGTCGCTTCCATTGGAATCCGCATCGCCATCAACGCCCGTCGGCTTGTCATCGCGGTTACGACCGCGCCGCCGGCGACGGCGCTTACGCCGTTGTTCACTATCGCCTTGTTGCGCATTTTGTGGGCGAGGGGCCGCTGCCGCTTCGTCAGAAACCTGAGCGTTATCGTCTTCGATTTCCGCCTCGTCTTCAACCAAATCTACAACAGCTTCATCCGCTTCGTCTTCTGCCGTCGGCACATATTCGGCGACCAATGGTCCGCGTGGCGTACCTGTTGCAATCGCACCTTTTTCAATCAGCAACAGTAGTGTGCCAACTTTGTCGTCCGCTTCCATTGCAATGTTCAAGCCAAAGCGCGCTTCGAGATCCGATAAATTGTCCCGTTTGTGATTGAGGACATAAAGTGCAGTCGCAATCGAAGTCTTGACGATGATGTCGTTGGTCGAACTGCGCTGCAGATACTCTTCGATAGAGCGAATGACATGGAGCCCAAGCGACGATTGCGAGCGCACATGACCTGTGCCGCCACAATGTGCGCAGACTTGCATGGTGCTTTCGAGCACGCTGGCGCGAATGCGCTGACGCGACATTTCCAAAAGGCCAAAATGTGAAATACGGCCCACTTGGATGCGTGCACGATCATTTTTCAAATTGTCTTTGAGGCGTTTTTCAACAGCGCGGTTGTTGCGCTTTTCCTCCATGTCGATGAAATCGATGACCACAAGACCAGCCAGATCGCGCAGGCGCAATTGACGAGCCACTTCTTCAGCAGCCTCTAAATTGGTCTGCAGCGCTGTGTCTTCAATCGAATGCTCGCGTGTTGAGCGACCGGAGTTTACGTCAATCGAAACAAGCGCTTCTGTCTGGTTGATAATAATATATCCACCAGATTTCAGCGTGACTTGTGGCTGCAACATGCGGTCAAGCTGCGCTTCAATGCCTGCGCGCGCAAATATCGGGGTGATTTCGCGGTAGGGCTGGACCATTTTGGCATGGCTTGGCATCAGCATGCGCATAAAGTCTTTGGCTTCGCGGTAGCCGTTTTCACCGGCGACAATGATCTCACCTATGTCTTTGTTATAGAGATCGCGAATGGAGCGTTTGATCAGGCTGCCTTCTTCATACACGAGGGCAGGCGCGGATGATTGGAGCGTTAGATTGCGCACAGTTTCCCATGCGCGCATCAAATATTCATAGTCACGTTTAATTTCGACCTTGGTGCGGTTAGCGCCCGCTGTGCGCAGGATAACACCCATGCCTTGTGGTACGTCCAATTCCT
>JBGTAU010000330.1:0-3966 GCA_041749675.1 Rhizobiaceae bacterium
CGGCGGACAATTTGAGCTTTCGGGCGCGCCACTGGAAACACTCCACCAAACCTGCCGCGAGGCCAATGCCCATTTGGCGCAAGTGCGCGAAATTGCCGAACCGCTTGGCATTAAGTTCTTGGGCATGGGTGGCAGTCCGAAGTGGACGCTGTCCGAAACTCCGCGCATGCCCAAATCACGCTATGACATCATGTCGTCCTACATGCCGAAAGTCGGCAGCCAAGGGCTAGATATGATGTATCGGACTTGCACGATCCAAGTGAATGTAGACTTCTCGTCTGAAGACGATATGCGCCGAAAGATGCTGACGTCCATCAAATTGCAGGCACTTTCTACCGCGCTTTTTGCCGCCTCGCCATTCTCCGATGGCAAGCCAAACGGATTTCAAAGCTGGCGCGGCAATATTTGGCGCGATACCGATAACAATCGCTCTGGCGTGCCGACATTCCTGTTCAACAACAGTTTTGGCTATGCCGATTATGTCGAGTGGGCGCTGGATATCCCAATGTATTTCGTGCTGCGCGATGGGCATTATTACGAGGCCACAGACGTCACATTCCGCCAGTTTTTGAACGGCGCACTCTCGAAACGCATTCCCGGCGTGGAGCCGAATATCGGCGATTGGACCAATCATCTGGGCACGCTGTTCCCCGATGTACGCCTCAAGCGCTATTTAGAAATGCGCGGCGCAGATGGTGGCCCGTGGCGCCGCCTCACCGCGCTCCCAGCCTTTTGGGTCGGCCTTCTCTACGACGACGCCGCGCTTGCCGCTGCCGAAGACCTCACCCGCGATTGGCGCTACGATGACGTCCAGCACATGCGCAACACCGTGCCTGTGCAGGGCCTCAAAACCCCATGGCGCAATGGCACGCTATTGGATGTCGCCCGCGAAGTCGTCAAAATCAGCAAAACCGGTCTCGTCGCCCGCAACCGCCTCGACAGCGAAGGCTACGACGAAAGCGGCTTCCTCTCTCCGCTAGAAGAAGTCGTCGCCCGTGGCACGACATTGTCGGAGCAAATGCTGGGCGACTACAATACAGTCTGGGGCAAATCGGTGGAACCGGCGTTTTTGGCCTATGCTTATTGAGCTCTTTCTATTTTTTTAATAATCTCCATTGAGCAGTCCAGCATCCGCTACTATATGCGCCCTTGCGCGACGCGAACGGGTGTCGTTTGATAGGCGCACTTAAATTGGAGAACTACCCATGCTGCCCCTCATAGAAATGTTGAGACAAGCCAATGGCGGCACTGCCATGAACCAGATGGCCGCACAGTTCGGCCTTTCGCCGGACCAAGTGCAGGCGGCGACAGAAGCGTTGCTGCCAGCATTTTCAATGGGTTTGCAGCGCAACACCGCGAATCCTATGGGGATGGGCAGTTTCTTGTCGGCATTGGCTTCGGGCGGTCATGGCAAGTATTTTGACAATGTTTCCAATGCGTTCAATCCAGCGGGCCAGCAAGACGGCAACGCCATTCTCGGACATTTGTTTGGCTCGAAGGATGTTTCCCGCGCTGTTGCCGCGCAAGCCGCGCAGGCGACTGGCATTGGGCAAGACATATTGAAGCAAATGCTTCCCGTGCTCGCCACCACCTTGATGGGCGGCATGTTCAAGCAATCGTCTGGTGCGATGTCAGCGGCGGGCATGGGCGCTGGCGATAATATTTTCGGCAAAGTCATTGAAGAAATGATGCGCCAATCCGGCGGGCAGCGTCAGGCTCCGGAGGAACAAGCCGCACCTGTCGATCCAATGGCGGATAATCCATTGGGCAAAATTCTTGAAGGCATGTTCGGAGGCGGTCAGGCTGCACCGCAACAGCGCCAGCAGAATCCAATGGGCGACAATCCACTCGGGCAAATTCTCGAGCAACTCACCAAAGGCGCGCAGGGCCGGACCGCACCGCAACAACCGCAAAACCCGATGGGCGATAATCCCTTGGGCAAAATTCTGGAAGGCATGTTCGGCGGCGGCCAAGCGCAGCAACAAGAACAGCCGGAACCTCAGCGCCAAACGCGCCGCCAGCCTTCTAATCCGATGGGTGACGCGCTGAACGACATGTTCAAAACCGGCCGCCAAACTCAAGAGACCTATAACAAGGGTATTGAGGATATTTTCGATGGCTTCCTCAAAGGCATGGATCGCCACCGGTAATTTCCGCTTTGCAATTGCGTCATGCGCAGCAAAGCACTAGAGGTTGATCTAAACAAGGCGCGCTTTGGTGCGCCTTTTCCATCAGTGCATCTTGTTCGGAGACTTTATTTATGGCGGCGAAGACTACAAAATTGGACGACATCCGCGTCGCTTATGTTGATCTGTTGGAAAAAGCGCTAACCTACGCTTTGTGGAATGAGCCACCACGATTGCTGGCGGAATTGCCGCGCTCACGCCTGCGTTATTTGCCCTTAAAAATTATTGATTTGTTGGTGGCCATAACCGGTTGGCGACTTGCAAAACCCTATCGTTCGGGTGAGCAAAAACGACTTGAAGGCAAAATTTGGCCGCTGCAGGCGCAAACGATGATCGGCAGCTACCGTCTTGCCAATGTGCGTTTGGCCGTTGAAACCATTGTTGCTGAGGATATCCGTGGAGATATCATCGAAACCGGCGTTTGGCGCGGCGGCACCTGCATCTATATACGCGGCATCCTCAAAGCTTACGGCGATACCACGCGGAAAATTCTAGTTGCGGATTCATTTGCAGGCCTCCCGAAACCGGACGCTGCTAAATATCCGGCAGACGCCGGCGACAAGCATTTCAAATACACTAACCTCGCGATCTCGCGTCAGACAGTGGAAGACAATTTTGCAAATACGATCTGCTTGATGATCAAGTCGTTTTTGTCGAAGGTTTTTTTGAAGACACGCTCCATAAATTGCCAAATGAAGCTTATTCGATCATCCGCCTTGATGGCGATATGTACTCATCCACCATTCAAGCCTTAGAAGTGCTCTATCCAAAGCTCACCAAAGGCGGCTTTTGCATCATTGATGATTATGGCTTGGAAGGCTGCAAGAAAGCCGTCGATGATTACCGCGCCAAGCATGGCATTAAAGATGAGATGACCAAGGTTGATTGGACCGGCCTTTACTGGCGCAAGTCATGAGCCGGAGAAACAACGCAAACACCACGGTCATTTATCAGTTTGACACCTGATCCGCCAACGCCGCCAAGTCCGCATCATTTTTGTCATACCGGATGAGTTCCCCCGGCTGACAATCCAAAACATAACAAATCTTGGCGAGCGTATCGAAACGCAGCCCTTTGATCTTGCCGGTTTTCAGGAGAGAAATCTGCTGCTCAGTAATGCCGATGTGTGCTGACAGCTCGCGCGATTTCATCTTGCGCCGGGCCAGCATCACGTCAATGTCCACAATAATGGGCATCACAGGATCTCCGCATTCTCATCGGCCAATTCCGCCGCCACTTTGAAGACATGGGCTATTGCGAACAGGCTTGTGAGAAAGATCAGCAGCGCCAAGTCATTGGGCGAAAAATAGTAGTAGCTGGCCTTGGCGTAATCGGGCACCTGCCCTGTCACCAGCCAAACCATGAGCGGCCGGATCATGATATCAAACACCACAGCTGCGATGCCGAGCATTGCGGTACGCCGCAGCAAGTCTGCCGAGCCAAAGGTAAAAATCCTGCCATCGAGATAGGCTGTGAACAGCCGCCATGCTGTCCAACACGTGGCGGCCACGAGGAGCCAAGTTGTCAATGACAACAAGAACCCGGACAGTTGAGTCGCCAGGGAAATTTCTGCCGGCTCCATGCCTGCCAGTGTGGCGAAGCGGCGTGCAGCAAGGCTTGCATCACTCCAGAAAGAAATCACCAACCACAGTATCCATAGAGCATAACCTGCCACCAGAATACGCCCGGTTTGGCAAATCCAACCGACACGGTGCCTCAGCGCTTCGATACGACGATTTGCATCACTAGGTGAAACGGATAGAGACATCATGTTCTCCTG